>JAFSZZ010000105.1 GCA_017458765.1 Lachnospiraceae bacterium
ATTGTTTGAATATAAGGAGAAGATAATGAACGCACAAGGAACAGCATACAAATACGGAGACAATGTTGATACTGATGTGATAATCCCTGCAAGATATCTTGCGATACAGGACAAAAACGAGCTTGCCGAGCATTGCATGGAGGATATAGACAAGGATTTTGTAAAGAAGATAAAAAAAGGTGATATCGTAGTTGCCGGTAAGAATTTCGGATGCGGATCGTCAAGAGAACATGCGCCTTTGGTTATCAAGGTATCGGGTGTAAGCTGTGTGATCGCGGAAACATTCGCAAGGATATTCTACAGAAATGCGATAAATATAGGACTGCCGATAATAGAATGCAAGGCAGCATCGGAAGGCATTGATGACGGCGATGAGGTCGAGATCGATTTTGACAGCGGGAAGATCTATAACAAAACAAAAAATGAGGAATATAAGGGACAGCCTTTCCCCGAATTCATGCAGAGGATAATAAAGGCTGAAGGACTTGTAAATTACATAAACGAAAAGGATGCATAAATATATAGGCAGAAATGACATCATACTCATGGCATCCATACTTGCTGTATCTGTCCTCACAATGATCCTTTTAAGGGTTTTCACAGATAAAGGTATGACCGCCGCGGTATATGTTGACGGTGCGGAAAAAGGAAGATATCCGCTTACAGAAGACATCAATGTCGATATAGACGGATATGGAGGGAGCCATAATACTCTTTCGATATCAGGCGGGAAAGCTTATATGAGTGATGCTTCGTGTCCGGACAAGCTGTGCATGCATCAGGGCAAGGTATATAAGGGCGGACAGACTATAGTATGCCTTCCGAACAGAGTGATAATAAAGATAGAAGGGGAGAATGACAGCGGTTATGATGCGATCACAAGATAAATTAAACCCTGTCAGGATGACGGCCTACATTGCGGTTATGACAGCATTGTCTGCGGTTTTCGGATATGCGGAGCAGCTGATACCCTTTGTGTTTTTCGGTATTCCGGGTATAAAGCTTGGTTTTGCAAATATCGTTTCTCTGATCGCACTGTATGTTTTCGGCCCCGTATATGCATATCTTATACTTCTTGCAAGAGTACTGATAGTAGGCTTTATGTTCGGAAATATGTATTCGATCATATTCGGGATTTCAGGCGGGATATCTGCAATGACACTCATGTGGATTCTTAAAAAGACCGGACTGTTCGGAATGACCGGCGTGAGTGCAGCGGGAGGTGCCGCACATAATCTGGGGCAGCTTATTGTTGCCGAAATAACAATGAATGAAATAAATCTGATCTTTTATCTTCCGGTTCTTGTTATCTTTGGTATGCTGGCCGGATGTGTTATGGGTATTTTGGGACAGACTATAGCATTAAGGATGAGGTGGAGTCATGATAGGTTTTTTAAAGGGCACGATAGATTCGATCTATGAAGACCGCATAATGATCGATGTTAACGGTATAGGATTCAATGTATATATGCCGGCGGCACAGCGGGATATGCTCGGGGCAAGAGGCAGTGATATAAAGGTATATACCTATATGGCTGTCAGGGAAGATGCGATGCAGCTCTACGGATTTACAACCGCCGACAGCCTCGATCTCTTTAAAATGCTGATACAGGTAAACGGCATAGGACCGAAGGGTGCGCTGGCACTTCTGTCTGCGATGAGTACGGATGATCTTAAGTTTGCGATCATGTCAGGTGATGCCAAGACGATCTCAAAGGCTCCCGGTATAGGTGCAAAGACCGCACAGCGTCTTATAATCGATCTGAAGGATAAGGTGAGCGTACGGGATATGCTCGACAACTATTCCGTAAACAGGACAGTTGAAGATACATCCGAAATGAGTACTGCCAGGGCTGAAGCGATAGAAGCGCTCACAGCACTCGGTTACAGTTCTGCCGATGCACTGAAGGCTGTTAAAATGTGCGGCGCGGATGAGAATGCTGATACGGAAACGATAATCAAGCTTGCTTTCAGGCAGATCGTGAGGTAGGAGATGGAAAAAAGATCTATTGAAACAAGACTCACCGAAGAGGATGTGAAAATAGAAGGTTCCCTTAGGCCGCAGTATCTTAAGGATTATATAGGACAGGCCAAGGCCAAACAGAATCTCAAGGTATACATCGATGCCGCAAAATTAAGGGGTGATCCTCTGGATCATGTACTGTTTTACGGTCCGCCCGGACTTGGCAAGACTACACTTGCCGCGATCATTGCAAATGAAATGGGAGTTAATATAAAGACCACTTCAGGACCCGCGATCGAAAAACCCGGGGATATGGCTGCGATCCTAAACAACCTTAAGGAAGGCGATGTTCTGTTCGTTGATGAAATACACCGGCTTAACAGGCAGGTGGAAGAAGTACTTTATCCCGCAATGGAAGACTATGCCATAGATATCATGATAGGGAAAGGCGCTTCAGCCAAATCCATAAGGATAGATCTTCCGAAGTTCACGCTTGTGGGGGCAACCACAAGAGCCGGACTTCTGACTGCACCTTTACGTGACCGTTTCGGTGTCATACACAGGCTTGAATTTTACACAAATGAAGAACTTAAGACCATAATAATGCATTCGGCAAAGATACTTGAAGTCTCTATTGATGAGATGGGAGCCATGGAACTTGCAAGAAGGAGCAGGGGTACACCGAGGCTTGCAAACCGGCTTCTTAAACGGGTAAGGGATTTTGCGCAGGTCAGATTTGACGGGAATATAACTCACGAAGTTGCAAAAAGTGCTCTGGATCTTATGGATGTTGATAAGATGGGACTTGATCATGTTGACAGGAACCTGCTGCTCACAATGATAAACAAATTTGACGGCGGACCGGTAGGTCTTGACACAATAGCGGCTGCGATCGGTGAGGATGCCGGCACGATAGAAGATGTATATGAACCGTATCTTATAATGAACGGGTTCATAAACCGCACACCCAGGGGAAGGGTGGCTACAAGGAGTGCATATGAGCATTTCGGTATTGAATTTGCCGATGAAAACACTGACTGAATCGGCAGGTTTGTTACATATTTGTTAAGTTTGGCATTTTTTGTGAAAAACCTTAATTTTATGATGACATTACCGAAATATTTGTTATAATTAGAGTAGATTTTTGTCTGAGAAAGGGGAGAAGATTATGACAAAAAAATATTTAATAAGGGCTATTGTTATGTGTTCCGCTGCAGTTCTTACATTCGCAGTTCCACAGGCGGTCAGTGCAGATGCTTTGCCGTGCACCGTTATGTATCTTAATCAGGCTAAGGAAGCTCAGGCAAGGGCAACATCCGAGCTTGCGGCAGCCAAGGCCGTTCTCAATGAAAAGCAGGCTAAGGTCAATGCCTTCACCGCATCAGGAGAAACAAATACCCAGGCATATTTTAACGCAGCAAATGAATTACTTGCAGCGAAAGGAAATGTAGAGACAAAACAGCAGGCTCTTGCCAGCGCGAACAGTTTTGTCAGTGACTGTCAGTCGAAATATATCGTTGAAGATAATGCCGATAAGTCTTTTAAGGCACTTCAGGATGTAAACGTATTGCAGGCTGCGAAGCTTGAATATGACAACGCACAGAATATCGCAACGGCTGCGGCAACAGTAGTTGATCAGACCATGAAGGCCATCGCAGGATATCAGACACAGCTCGGAGCATCACCTGCGGTTCAGGCCCAGATAGATGCACTCAATGCCCAGCTTGCTTTACAGCAGGCGGATTATGCGGCGAAGCAGGCAGTTGCGGATGGCAAGAAGGCTGCATATGCGGCATCGCTCAATTCGGGGTATGCATCCTATGACAAGAAGCCCATCGATTATATTTACAACAGGGATATGATGAGGAATCATACCGTAACCGATCTTAATAAGGACGGCAAGGTTGACGGAGATGATTTCTTCCTTGGTATTCAGTATGTACAGGGAGGTTCCAAAAGTGAACCGCTCTACAGACAGGATCATTATATAGAAGAAGCAAGAAATTATGTTCCTCCCGTAGTTAAGACCGAAGACTGAGAACAGGGGTGATGATATGTCTTCTTCCAAGAATGATACTGAGGTTATTATCGGCGGTAAGGTCATTCGTTTGAGCGGTTACGAGAGTGAAGAATACCTTCAGAAAGTTGCATCATATATTAACGGCAAGATAGCGGAATACGAGAAGGTGGATTCATTCAGAAGACAG
>JAFSZZ010000106.1 GCA_017458765.1 Lachnospiraceae bacterium
CCACCCACTCTCATTTCAGTCCGTACATCCTTTACTGCGTATCAGTATCTTCACCCTCATTTTGAAGAGCCTTCGGATCTATCATGATCCCAAGTTCCTCAAGCTGCTTATCATCTACAACATTCGGTGCTTCACTCATAAGATCGGAAGCATCCTTCACCTTCGGGAAGGCCATCACTTCGCGGATGCTCTCCGCACCGACCATGAGCATCACGAGGCGGTCAAGGCCGTATGCAAGTCCCGCATGAGGCGGTACTCCGTATTTGAAGGCATTTAACAGGAAACCGAACCTTGTATATGCATCTTCCTTTTCAAATCCGAGTATCTCAAACATCTTCTCCTGTATATCGGACTGATGTATCCTTACGGAACCTCCGCCAAGCTCTGTACCGTTAAGAACTATATCATAAGCCTTCGCCCTTACGCGTCCGGGATCCGAATCAAGATACTGTATGTCTTCATCCATCGGCATAGTGAACGGATGATGCATGGCCTTGTATCTGTTCTCTTCCTCACTCCACTCAAGAAGCGGGAATTCGGTAACCCACAGGAAGTTGAATTCTCCCTCGGGTATAAGATCATAGGTCTTTGCTATCTCAAGCCTTAATGCACCGAGCACGTTCCATACGATATTCTTCTTATCGGCGGCAAAAAGAAGCAGGTCGCCGGGTTCTCCGCTCATTGCCGATACAAGGTTCTTAAGTTCATCCTCACTCATGAACTTTGCAAAACTCGACTTATATGTACCGTCAGGAAGCACGCACAGATAAGCAAGTCCCTTTGCTCCGCAGCCTTTTGCATGATCTACGAGCGCATCTATCTTCTTCCTCGGCATCTCGGCCTGTCCCTTTACATTGATACCCCTTACTGTCCCGCCGTTCTCAAGCGCACCCGTGAACACGCCGAAACCGCAGCCTTTTACAACATCGGAAACATCCGTAAGTTCCATTCCGAAACGCATATCGGGCTTGTCCGAGCCGAAGCGGTCCATCGCCTCCTGCCATGTCATCCTGCGGATCGGCAGAGAAACATCTATATCGAGAACCTCCTTGAACACCTTCGCTATCGCTCCCTCGTTTACGGCGATAACATCATCCACGTCAACAAATGACATCTCAAGGTCTATCTGCGTGAATTCAGGCTGCCTGTCCGCGCGCAGGTCCTCGTCACGGAAACATTTTGCCACCTGGAAATACCTGTCATATCCCGAGCACATGAGCAGCTGTTTGAACAGCTGAGGTGACTGCGGGAGCGCATAGAAATTACCGGGATGTATGCGGCTCGGCACCAGATAATCCCTTGCTCCTTCAGGTGTGCTCTTCTGAAGTATGGGTGTCTCTATCTCAAGGAAACCTTCGTTCATAAAATAATTACGGATAACGTTTACGATGCGGCTCCTTAATATGATGTTCTTCTGAATGTCCGGGCGCCTCAGATCGAGGTATCTGTACTTAAGCCTTAATTCCTCCTTGGTCTTTGAATCGGCTTCTATCGGGAACGGAGGTGTTTCCGCTTCCGATAAGATACGAAGTTCTGTTGCCCTTACCTCTATCGTACCTGTCTTAAGCGCCTTGTTTGCATCACCCGCCCTCTTTTCGACACGGCCGACAACGGCTATTACAAATTCACTCCTTAACTTATATGCCTTATCGAAGCCTTCGCTTCCTATATCCTTATCTTCAAATATGATCTGGAGTATTCCCGAACGGTCCCTTAGATCCGTAAATATGATGCCTCCCTTGTTCCTGCTCCTCTGTACCCAGCCCATAACGGTGACTGTCTCACCGATATTTGCCTCACTTAATTCCGTACATCTGTGGGTCCTCTTAAGACCCATCATAGACTCTGCCATGATAAAATCCTTCCCTTCTATTTCTTTAATTCTGTATTGTAAAAATCACGTATATCCTCTGCGGCATATCCTTCCTTCATAAGCTGTTCCTTCTGGAACTTCTTATTCTTGTTCATCTGGGATATGAGAACCTTGACTCCCTTTGAACGAAGGTCTGCGGCTTCCTTCATGATCTCGCAGATCCGCTCACCCGATGCTCCCTTTTCAATAAGGAACACCTGGCGCTTTGAATCGTCGGGTACCTTGAAATCCCTGTCGAGAAGTATCGTTATTATCCTCTCAAATCCAATCGAGAATCCGCATGCACATGTCTTCTGCCCGGTAAAACGTCCGATCATCTCATCATATCTTCCGCCGCCCGCTACGGAGCTTCCGAACTCATCCATGCTTATCTCAAATATGGTTCCCGTATAATAAGACATACCGCGGACTAATGTGGGGTCAAATTCGATCTTAAAATCTGCGCCCTTGGTCGCTTCCACGCATGCCATTATCGTCTCAAGACTCGAAGCGGTCTCATCGGGAAGAACATCCCCAAGCCTTTCCTTTAAGCTCCTTAATCCATCTATATCACGGCTCGTGCTTGTAAAAAGCTCAAGATATCTATCCACATCCTCTTCCGGGAACTGAGCTTCAACAAGTTCATTTCTGACCCCGTCTGTTCCTATCTTGTCCATCTTATCAAGCGTAATGAAGATACCGTCAAGTTTATCCTCAGGGAAACCCGCATAAACAGCCATCGCCTTAAGTATCTTCCTGTCGTTTATCCTGACCGTGAAGTTCTTAAAATCCAGCTTCCCAAGAAGTGTCGTCGTGGCCTGAATGAGTTCGGTCTCCGCAAGATAACTGGGATCTCCGAGTATATCTATATCACACTGCACGAACTGGCGGAAACGTCCCTTCTGAGGTCTGTCAGCGCGCCATACGCTTCCCATCTGGAGCGCCTTGAACGGGCTCGGGAGTTCGTTTGCATGGTTCGCATAATATCTTGAGAGCGGTACTGTCAGATCATATCTTAATCCCGAATCAGCCAGATCCTCCTCACACTTTGCTCCTGCTATATCAAGCTTCTCACCGCGCTTCATTATCTTAAATATGAGCTTCTCGTTCTCGCCTCCCTGCTTTGAGCACAAATTTTCAATATGCTCGACGCAGGGTGTCTCTATCGACTGGAAGCCGAAGCCCCCGTATGTTTCCTTTACAAGTCCCGTGACATAATCACGTATCTGCATCTCCCTTGGCAGTATATCCTTCATGCCCGTTACGGGTTTCTTAACAAGCGCCATCGCTTTTCTCCTTAATTTTCTCCGTTATTGCGCAATATGCACATTATTTACAGATTCTATCATAAAAACATATTATTGAGAAGTATCAAACAGTTTCCTCTTTCTGTCAAGCATTTCATCAAGCCTGTTCATATACAGATCCACATCCTTTACGTTATCGCATCTGGTGATGAGCCCGTCCGGATAAACATGCTTGCTCACGGTCCCTGCTCCGACAGCCATTATCGACTGCACTTCCTCCATTATCAGGATGTTATAAATCCCGTAGTGACCTTCCTTTGCATAACCAACATTCTCAAAGTTGCCCGCCATATTCTTCTGTCTGTACAGATAATACGGCATCATCTGCATTTCCCTTGCTCCCCTGTCTGCCTCATCAAGCATCTGTGGCGTATTTATGCTCCTTATCTCTTCATGCTCCTTAAGATATTCCGCCATCCCTGCCGCGCGCTTTATCGCCATCGAGTGGACTGTAAGGCTTTCGGGATCAAGCTTTTTTATTTCTTCCATCGTATGCCGTATATGCTCTATGTTCTCTCCGGGAAGCCCTAAGATGATATCGGTATTTATGTTTTTCATCCCGCATCCGCGTGCGATCTTAAATGCCTGCCTTACATCATCCGTACTGTGCCGTCTTCCTATTATCTTAAGAGTCTCATCGTTCATGGTCTGCGGATTTATCGATATCCTTGTTACACCAAGTTCCTTAAGAGTCTTAAGCTTCTCTTCGGTAATGGAATCCGGACGCCCCGCTTCCACCGTGAATTCAAGGACCTTATCAATATCGAAGAGTTCACGCAGGTATCCTATTAGTCCCCTGAATTGTTCTGGCGTAAGTGTTGTGGGTGTCCCGCCGCCTATGTATATCGTATCCGGCGTCCTTCCCTTATATAATCCGTATGTAAGTTTAAGTTCCTTCCTTACACATGCGATATAATCATCCACCCTGTCCTTCCATCGGGCTATCGGATAAGATGTGAACGAGCAGTACAGGCAGGTCGTCGGGCAAAAGGGTATCCCTATGTATAAGCTGTAACCGTCTTTTGCATCTATATCCTTAAGTATCTCCCGTTCTCTGTGGGCTATCTGTGTGCTTAATCTGATTTTCTCATCCGACACAAGATAGCGGTATTTCATGTACTTTCTTATCTCTTCATCATCACTGCCCTTATCTATCATGAGCATGGGTATCTTTGCGGGTCTTATCCCTGTAAGTGTTCCCCATGGGAGGCATCTTCCCGACTTTTCACTGACACATCCGTAAATGCATCTTTTTATCGTATCCTTTATGGCACCTTTATCGGGGCTTAAAAATTCTTCTTCCTTTTTATGCCTTACTTCCCCGTCAAAATAAGAACACAAAGCGCTTGAAGAAGAAATCCGCACATCATAAAACGAAGGAATCCCTGTGGATTCCTTTTCTTCCGGGTCTGCTTCAATATTTATTTCTTCTTCCGGGAAAAAAGCCTTGAACAGGGCATAAATGTCATATTCAAGGTTTTTTTCATTTACTCTTATTATCATATTTATCTTTCGTTAAATAAAAGGGTTATTCTCTCTTTCAAATCCTATCGTCGTCGTATCACCGTGCCCTGGATAAACCTTAACATCATCGGGAAGGCACATGAGTTTCTCCCGGATAGAGCGTATGAGCGTTGCCTCACTTCCCGTCGGAAGGTCGGAACGACCTACGGAACAGTTAAAAAGTGTATCTCCGCTTATCAGCATCTTCTCATCTTCAAAATAATAACTGCAGCTGCCGTGCGTATGCCCGGGTGTTGCTATAAGCTTACATTTTATCCCTTCGATATCTATCTCTGCTCCGTCCGGAAGATACTTGTTGCATTTTACCGTATAGAGCCTTCCTATCTGGTCGGTGCAGTTGTTGTGGGTATTCTCACAGACATCCTGCTCGCCTTCGTAAGCATATATCTTAACCGAAGCCGCCTGCCTTAATTCGTTGGCACCCATAATATGATCGAAGTGTCCGTGCGTCAGAAGGATGCCCGCCACTTCAATATCCTTACCCTTAAGAGCATTATATATCCCTGCTCCGTCACACGGAGGATCGAAGGCGATCGCCTTACGTGTTTCATCATCATATACAAAATAGAAGTTGGTCCCTACCGGTCCCATGACCATTCTTCCGATCTTAAGTTCTCCCATCAGCCTGTAGTCCTTTCTATGTCGATCACGTCCTCTATAGCCTGAAGCTTATCGATGACTCTGTTGAGTTCGTCCCTGTTCGTAACTTCAAATGATATCGAAGTCGTAGCCGTACCCTGCTTGCTGGTGCGTACGTTCATCTTAAGTATGCCCACATTTTTCTCGGAAAGCACCTTGGTTATCTCGGCGAGCAGTCCGTTCCTGTTTACTGAATAGATATTGATCTCCGCCAGATACCGTTCCGCTACCTTCTCGGGATTATGCTGCCACTCGGCTTCGATCAGCCTTGCTCTCTCCATCTCAGGCATATTAAGGATGTTCACACAGTCGGTCCTGTGTATCGAAACACCTCTTCCGCGTGTTACAAATCCCACTATCTCATCGCCGGGTATAGGGCTGCAGCACTTGGAAAAACGTACCGCCACATCATCTATTCCCTTGACTACTATACCGCTCCGGCTCTTTATCTGTATCTTGCGTTCGCGTCCCTGATCGTTAACATTCTTTATGACCTCATCATCGGAGAGTATCTTCGGATGATCCCTGTTGTACAGCTCCGACATCTTGTTGATGATCTGGCCTTCCTTGAGACCGCCGTGGCCTACCGCCGCACGTACGGCATCCCAATCCTTGAAGCCGTACTTATCCATTATCGCTTTCTGATACTCGGGCTTATATATATTGGCCGGATCGATACCGTGTGTCTTGCAATACTCGTTCATCAGTTCCTTGCCCTTAAGGATGTTCTCCTCCTTGAGCTGATTTTTGAACCACTGGTTTATCTTATTCTTCGCCTGCGTGCTCTTTACGATATTAAGCCAGTCGCGGCTCGGCCCCTTGGAATTCTGAGACGTTATTATCTCGATGCGGTCACCGTTATTGAGCACATAATCTATGGTCACCAGCTTGCCGTTAACGCGTGCACCTATCATCTTGTTTCCGACCGCGCCGTGTATGCTGTAAGCAAAATCTATCGTATTCGAGCCCGCCGGAAGGGTCTTTACATCACCTGCCGGAGTAAAGCAGTAGACCATGTCTCCGAACAGATCAAGATCACTCTTTAGCGTACTTAAGAATTCCTTGTTATCGGCCATATCCTTCTGCCATTCAAGGATCTGCCTTAACCAGCTTAACTTCTCTGCTTCCTGCTCCTCTACCTTCTTACCGCTCGAGTTCTCCTTGTATTTCCAGTGCGCAGCGATACCGTATTCCGCGGTCCTGTGCATCTCATAGGTCCTTATCTGTATCTCGAAAGGCTGCCCCGTATGGGATATGAGCGTAGTATGCAGCGACTGGTACATATTTGCCTTCGGCATGGCTATGTAATCCTTGAACCTGCCCGGGATGGGCTTATACATCTCATGTATTATACCGAGGGCTGCGTAGCAGTCTTTTACTGTATCAACCATGATACGCACAGCGAACAGGTCGTATATCTGATCGATAGTCTTATCCTGGTTGAGCATCTTCTTATATATGCTGTAAAAATGCTTCACACGGCCGTCTATCTCAGCCTTTATCCCGGCATTTGCGATATGCTGCCTTACTTCTTCGACTATTATCTGTACGTACTTCTCCCTCTCGGACTTCCTGATCGCGATCTTATCCACCAGATCGTAATATACATCGGGCTCAAGATACTTAAGGGACAGATCGTCAAGTTCCACCTTTACCTTTGAAATACCCAGCCTCATCGCAAGAGGAGCATAGATATCCATTGTCTCCCTTGCTATCTCCTTCTGTTTCTCCGGACTCATATGTTTAAGAGTCCGCATATTATGGAGACGGTCAGCAAGTTTTACCATTATGACGCGGATATCCTTGGCCATCGCAAGGAACATTTTTCTCAGATTATCCGCCTGGAATTCAAGCTTATCCTCGTTGTACTGCAGCTTTTCGAGCTTGGTGACGCCGTCTACTATAAGCGCAACGTCGGAACCGAATTCCCGCTCAAGATCCTCGATCGTAAGTGCGGTATCTTCCACAACATCATGGAGAAGGCCTGCCACTATCGATTCCTTGTCAAGCTGGAGTTCCGCAAGTATCAGAGATACGCACAGCGGATGTATGATATAAGGCTCTCCGGAACGTCTGAACTGATCCTTATGAGCCTCACTTGCGACCTTATAAGCCTTCTCTATAAGCGTGATATCGTCGCTCGGATGATATTTTTTAACGCACGATATCAGGTCCTGATATAATTCCTCAGGACTTAAGTATTCCTTCATCGGCTCTATACGGCCGTCATCAAGGATGAGTTCGGTTGTCGTGCCTAACATTTCATCCATATCAATACCCGCCAAAGTACAAGACTGTAAAAAAATTGATAATATATTTTATACCCAGATCGGCGATTATTCAAGAAAATTCAATAAAATAAGAACTTTTATTTCCTATTTTATGCATTTCATGTTAAAATTGTACATTGTCGGCAATATGTGCAGGTAATTTTGTGTTTAAATAAAGGAGAAAGACCATGATAAGTGCTAATAACGTAACCCTGCGTCTCGGTAAGAAGGCCCTGTTCGAAGACGTAAACATCAAGTTCACCGAAGGCAACTGCTACGGCCTTATAGGTGCGAACGGAGCAGGCAAATCCACCTTCCTTAAGATCTTATCGGGAGATCTTGATACAACAAACGGCGATATAGCCATAACCCCCGGACAGCGACTGTCGGTACTTGAGCAGGACCACTTCAAATATGACGAATACACGGTCATGGATACTGTTATTCTCGGTAACAAGCGGCTTTATGAGATCATGAAGGAAAAGGATGCGATCTATGCCAAGGAGGATTTCTCCGATGAAGACGGTATCCGCGCCAGTGAACTTGAAGCCGAATTTGCTGAAATGGACGGATGGGAGGCCGAATCAAATGCAGCCATGCTCCTTAACGGCCTGGGTATTGAAACCGAACTCCACTACTCCATGATGAAGGATCTTACGGGCGCACAGAAGGTCAAGGTGCTCCTTGCCAAAGCCCTGTTCGGCAATCCCGATATACTGCTCCTCGACGAGCCTACCAACCACCTTGACATGGATGCCATCGCGTGGCTTGAAGAATTCCTTATAAACTTTGAAAATACAGTCATCGTCGTAAGCCATGACAGGTATTTCCTTAACAAAGTCTGCACACATACGGCGGACATCGATTACGGCAAGATACAGCTTTATGCCGGAAACTACGATTTCTGGTATGAATCAAGCCAGCTCCTCATACAGCAGATGAAGGAAGCCAACAAGAAGAAGGAAGAAAAGATCAAGGAGTTACAGGAGTTCATATCACGTTTCTCTGCCAATGCTTCAAAGAGCAAACAGGCCACCTCACGTAAGCGTGCCCTTGAGAAGATCGAACTCGAAGAGATCAAGCCCTCGAGCCGTAAATATCCTTATATAGATTTCAGACCCGACCGCGAGATAGGAAACGAAGTCCTCTCCGTCGAGGGAATATCCAAGACAATAGACGGTGTAAAGGTTCTTGACAATATCTCATTTATCCTCGGGCATGATGATAAGGTCGCTTTTGTAGGCGGCAACGAACTTGCAAAGACAACTTTGTTTAAGATCCTCATGGGCGAACTCGAGCCCGACGAAGGTACGTATAAATGGGGTGTTACTACCTCACAGGCATATTTCCCGAAGGATTCAACGAAGGAATTCGACAACGACTTAACGATATCCGACTGGCTCATGGGCTACTCTCCCGTCAAGGATGTCACCTATGTCCGCGGTTTCCTGGGAAGGATGCTCTTCCCCGGCGAAGACGGCGTAAAGAAGGTCAAGATCCTCTCCGGTGGTGAGAAGGTCCGCTGCCTCCTTAGCAAGATGATGATCTCCGGTGCCAATGTGCTCATTCTCGATGAGCCTACGGACCATCTTGACATGGAAAGCATAACGGCTCTAAACAACGGGCTTATTAAATTTCCCGGCGTGATACTTTTCACATCCAGGGATCATCAGATCGTTGAAACCACGGCAAACCGCATTATGGAGATCCTTCCTGACGGAACGATGATCGATAAGATCACGACTTATGATGAATATCTTGAGAATGATGAAATGGCAAGGAAACGTTTTGTATATACCGCCAATCGTGAGGATGATGATAATTAATGAGTAAGAAGATCCTGTTTACAGACCTTGACGGAACACTGCTTGACAGTAACAAGAATATAAGCCCGGAGGACCTTGAAGCCATAAAAGAGCTTACAGCCTCAGGGCATAAGTTCGTCATTTCAACCGGGCGCCCCATACAGAGCGCAGTTAAGATCGCGCAAAGATACGGCTGGTTCGGTGATGGCTATTATATCTCAAGTTATAACGGCGGCCTTATCTATGACTGCAGCACTAAAGAAGCCATAATACGCCGTCCCATCCCTCTCCCATATGTACGCCATATCCTTGACGAAGCATACAGGGCCGGAATACATGCACATACTTATGATGATACATACGTCGTATCGGAGCATGACACACCCGAGCTTGCCCAATATACCGATGCCATCATGGTCCCCGGCATCGTAGTTGAAAACGCCACGGAATATCTTAAGGAAGAGCCCATCAAGGTCATAGTGATCTCGTATGGATCCCACAGTGTTCTTGACAGGTTCCGGGAACATATGGCTCCGTGGTGTGAAGGGAAGCTTACTACCGTGTTCTCAAGCCCGATCCTTCTTGAATTCGAAGATCCCAAGTCCACCAAAGGCTTCTCCGTCGAGTTCATGTGCAGTCATTTCGGTATCCCTGTCAGTGATTCCGTCGCCGTCGGTGATGAAGAAAACGATATATCGATGATAAAAGCAGCAGGCCTTGGCATTGCAATGAAGAACGGTACGGAGAAAACAAAAGCCGCTGCGGATCACATTACCGAAAACGACAACGACCACAGCGGCATAAGTGAGATCATTTACAAGTTCATACTTTAATCATCGACCTGTGTTTCGGGGGTGAACACTCTCCCGTTTTCCACGCTTTTTACCTTCTTTATATTCTCCTCTGTCTTGGCTACGGCTTCACGGCAGAACTCGGCCTGACAGCTCAACAGTTCCTTGCCTCTCTTGTCTATCCTTGAATATGTCCCGTCATCATCCATTATCCTGGCCTTTAATGTATCCCTGAGCATGACGTCCAATATATGGTATACATTTGCTTTAAGAGCCGGCTCTTCTATCGGGAAAAGTATCTCAACGCGGCGCTCTAAGTTCCTTGGCATCCAGTCCGCCGACCCGCAGTATATCTCGGAATTTCCCGCATTCTCGAAATAGAATATCCTGCTGTGCTCAAGAAAACGTCCGACTATCGATCTTACGGTTATATTTTCACTCACTCCCGGGATACCGGTCTTAAGACAGCAAATGCCGCGGATTATCAGATCTATCTTAACGCCTGCCATTGATGCCTCATACAATGCAACGATGATATCCTTATCACAGAGCGAATTTATCTTTGCGATTATCTTCGCATTTTTACCGTCCTTTGCATTCCTTGTCTCACGTTCTATAAGTGACAGGAATTTATCCTTAAGCCAGAGCGGTGCAACACTCAGACGGTTCCAGTTAAGCGGCTCCGAATAACCCGAAAGCATATTGAATACCGCAGTAGCATCCTCACCTATCGGTTCCGAACAGGTGAGCAGTCCGATATCAGTATAAAGCTTCGCCGTGGAATCGTTGTAATTGCCTGTACCCAAATGTACATAACGCCTTATCCCCTCTTCCTCTCTTCTTACGACAAGGGTTATCTTGCTGTGTGTCTTAAGTCCGACAAGACCGTAGAGGACATGGCAACCTGCTTTTTCAAGCATCTTCGCCCAAATGATATTGTTCTCTTCGTCAAACCTTGCCTTAAGTTCCACAAGCACCGTTACCTGCTTGCCGTTCTCCGCAGCCTGCGCAAGTGCTGCGATGATCGGTGAATGACCGCTGACCCTGTACAGTGTCTGCTTGATCGCAAGAACATCGGGATCCTTTGCCGCCTGCCGTATGAAATCAACGATAGGCTGGAAGGTCTCATAAGGATGATGCAGCAGAATGTCCTTCTCTCTTATCGCGGCGAAAATATCCTTATCCGGTGTAAGTTCCTCTACCGTCTGCGGTACGAACTCCGGATCACGCAGTTTATCATAACCCTCAAGCGAACATAACTTCATAAGGAATGTCAGATCAAGAGGACCCGGGATCCTGTAAACCGTCTCTTCTTTACAGTTAAGTTCCTTTAGAAGGACCTTCATAAGACGCTTGTCTATATCATCCGCGACTTCAAGCCTGATGACTTCACCCCACTGTCTCTTCTTAAGCTGTCTTTCTATTTCCTTAAGAAGATCCGCAGCTTCATCTTCTTCTATCGTAAGATCCGCATTTCTCATTATCCTGAACGGATATGCGCAGATAACATCATAATTGGCAAACAGCTTGCCCATGTTCCTCTCGATTATCTCTTCAAGCATGATGACAGCATCGCCCGTCTCGGAAGGAAGCCTTATTATCCTCGGAAGCACCGAGGGAACCTGTACCGTTGCGAATTCCTTCTCATCACTGCCGGATTTCTTGCCATCCTTTGCCTTCTTGGCCACCAGCGCACCTATGTTAAGAGTCTTGTTCCTTATAAGCGGAAACGGTCTTGAACTGTCAACAGCCATGGGAGTAAGTACGGGATAGACATTCTTCATGAAATATTCATCCACATACTTTTTCTGCTCCTTATTAAGATCTTCATGCTGCAGGATAAGATGGATCCCCTCCTGCTCCATAAGCGGCATAAGTGATCTTGTCAGTGTTGAATACTGCTTATCCACAAGCTTATGCGTGGCATCACTCAATTCCTCAAGCTGTCTTTCCGGCGTCATTCCCGCAATATCCGGCTTGTTATAGCCCGCATTTGCCATATCCTTTAAAGATGCCACCCTTATCATGAAAAATTCGTCAAGGTTCGATGCCGTTATGCTTAAGAACTTAAGCCTCTCCATGAGCGGGTTCGATCTGTCCCTTGCTTCATCAAGCACACGCTCGTCAAACAACACCCACGAGAGCTCCCTGTTGTAATAGTACTTACTCTCGTTAAGATCGACACGTGAAGTCACGCTTTCGTCAGCAGGCCGGCCGGCTTTTTCTGCCTTCTGTGTTTTATTTACTTTACCCATCGTATTCTTAGTCATATAACCTTCTCCCTGATCCTGATTTTTAATATCTTTATAATGCATTCAGCCTTTTCTTTATCCTTATGACCGGCTTTATCGAGAATACCTCCTCGAAGAAATCCGCCTTTCTTGAGAAGAATCCCTTCTCAAGTGAAAAATCCTCTTCAGAATCTATCGTTATAACAAATTCATCATCCTTAATGGCGGTCTTTACTCTGTCAAGCTTTACTCTGAAGCTTCTGCATATTCCGTCCGCGACCCTGAACAATGCTGTGAGCTTGACCATTGTCTGATAAGTGTTCTTATCAAGCAGTATGGGCGAAACCGTCTCCTTGTAGTATTCGAATTTTACTTTATTGAATCTTACGACATTTGCTATTATCTCACGTTCCGTATTTGATAATCCGAGCATCTCCGTGGCCATTATGATATCATATCCACACTCAGCAGCGGCCTCTAAGCTTATATACTTTCCGCAGTCCGAGAGCATGGCCGCAACTCTGATAAGAAGTCTCTCCCGTTTGCCCATTGCATGCAGTTTCCTGGTATCATCAAAGATCGTCAGCGCCACCTTCTCGACAAGCCTGTTCCTCTCGACATTGCCTTCATATCGCCTGCACATCTCCTCCGCTGCCGCCATGATATCACGGTCAAAATCGCGCTTCACGCTAAGCAGTCTGTTCTTTTCCGCATATTCGTATGCTATACCGTCTGACAGACCGACTCCGGGAGCCCACAGTGTCTTGGCCTTCATCATATGAGTAATCTTGCTTAAGAGAACTATGGACTGAGGCAGCAGATTGGCACTTTCTTCATCCATACTCAGATACCTTGCTATGGACTCAACCGACTGGTTTCGGTATCTGTCTATAAGTTCATGGAATTCCTTGTTCGTGATGATATCCTTATTGCCGTTGACCTTCCTCATTGCCTGAGAGATATAGTCATCTATTATTATGATATTATGTATCTTGCGATCCCTTAGATACAGTGTTTTGAACGAATCAAGCTGGTTGTCGATAAGTTCACCGAGAAGTTCCACATAATCAACCGTTCGCGCCTGCAGCGCAGACAGCATATCCTTAACCCTTAAAATACCGAGACGTATATTCTGTGTCGTTATAAGCGAATCATTGTCAAACAGTGATATCTGTATGCTTCCTCCGCCTATGTCAATAACTGCCGTGCTCTTCTTCATTATCCCGGCAAAGATCTCGCCCTTTGACGCAACAGCCTTAAAATGAATAAAGCGCTGTTCCGAATTGCTCAGTACATCCACCGAGATACCCGTACGAAGCTTTATCTGCTCGGTCACGATCATGGTATTTTCGGTCTCTCTTATCGCACTTGTTGCATAGGCCTTATAGGCATCAACCTTATATGTCTTCATGACCTTTCCGAACTCGGTCAGTGTTTCGCACAGTTCATCCATTCTTGCCGGATTAACCTTGCCGGTATGATAGGTATCAGTACCCAGCTCTATCTTGCGGCGCAGATGATCGATCTGTTTCATACCGTTCTTCTCTGATATCTCGAAGATCTTCATGGCCACTTCATATGAGCCCACATCGATTGCGGCGAATGTTTTCATACATACTTCTCCTTTTCCTGATATATACTGTGGACAGGCTCAAAATGCTTCGCATTTTTCTGCCCTCCCCGCATTCTCCATATACTGGGGACAGGCTCAAAATGCTTCGCATTTTTCTGCCCTCCCCGCATTCTCCATATACCGGGGACAGGCTCAAAATGCTTCGCATTTTTCGCTGCGTTTTACAACGCCAATACACAAATTATAAATACTGCCCTTACGAGTAAACTCGACGTTCAGTATTCATAATTTATGTGCTGTCCCCAGTATATGATCGACATACTGTACGGCTGTCCTTCCGGACAGGCCGCCGTGAGCAAGTTCCCACCGTCCCGCTTCAAGCAGCAGCTCATCTTCAGGCATGTCTATGTTATTACGCTCAGCCAGTACTTTTACGATATTGTTGAACTCCTTCTTATCCGGCTTGCCGAAATATATGGTCACTCCGAAACGGTATACGAGTGACAGCTTCTCCTGCATGGTATCCGATTTATGTATGCCGTTATCGACTTTGATATCATCACGGTCGCTCCAGGTCTCCTTGATAAGATGTCTTCTGTTCGAAGTCGCATAAATGAGTACATTGTCAGGTTTCTTCTCAAGTCCTCCCTCGATCACAGCCTTAAGATATTTGTAATCCGTCTCAAAATCCTCAAACGACAGATCATCCATATAGATGATGAATCTGTAATTCCTGTTCTTTACCTGAGCGATTATATCATTTATATCCTTAAACTGATGCTTATACAGCTCGATAAGCCTCAGTCCCTTGTCGTAATACTTATTCATTATGCCCTTTATCGCACTTGATTTACCGGTTCCGGCATCACCGAAGAGCAGGCAGTTGTTCGCCGGACGACCTTCAACGAAGGCTTCGGTATTTTCGATGAGCTTCTGTTTTGCGATCTCGTATCCCACAAGATCCTCAAGATATACGTGAGCGATATTTGTTATCGGCTTGATCACAACATTATCCTGTGCATCATGCTCAACTCGAAAAGCCTTATGCAGTCCGAACTTCCCGACTCCGAAATCCTTATAGAATGACTCGAGGATATCCTTAAATTCCTGCACATCTTCAGCCGCCGCAAGCGCAACGGACAGTTCACACACGCGATCCCTTACACGCTTGTTGAACATCTTGCTCTGCTCATTCATACTGTTGTACTCAGTTAGAATGGACAGACATCCGGCATTAAGATTCTCATCTATCCCGGCAAGATCATATTCAAACATATCCTTGAAAATACGAAGATCGTGTAATGCGGCATCATTGAGCGTGCCTTCCGTATGTCCCTTAAGTTCCACCGCCATTGAATAGGCATTCTCATTATTGACCAGAAGATATGTAAGATACATCTGCCACAGATTACCCGTATAACCATGACTGTAAGCGAGTTCTATGAGCCTGTGTGCAATGCTGAACAGAAGCGCCCTGTAGCGTTCATTCTCCTCCTCATCATATCCGAATTCATATTCATATATGAGTTCCGACGCATCATCAAGAATATCTCCGTGATTAAACCCTCTGTAAAGCAATAGTTCCTTATCTCTTAACATACTTCCTCCGTTCTAAAACAGTCTCCGGATGCCTCGTATTTTGAGACTGTTCTGAATATTCTCACTTATTTCAAATATTTCAGTTATTTTACAAAAATTATTATAACATATTTCCACATGTGTTATAATATTTTTTAGGGAATACTTATCTTTTTATAAGATCGTAAAGGGGGTGCCGGATATGGCAAAGCAGAAAAAAAGCGTCAGAACCGTCATTACCGTGATATTGCTATTCGCGATCATTGCCATGATCATTTTTCTTACAACATATATCAAGTTGAACTCTCGGGTCAAGCCCAACCCTCCCGGCACAACAGGCAATACCGGTGGGAACATCAATAACGAAGGCCTGTTCTGCCAGGACGGCGATACGGTTTATTTCTCAAATACACTTGATAACAACTACATCTATTCGATGAAGGCTGACGGCTCAGACCAGAAGCTCGTGCTTGCCATCTCAGCTAAATATCTTAATTCGGCCGGTGACTATCTCTATTACAATCAGATAGACACTTCAACTGATCTTGTTTACGGTTTCACCGGTAATGTACATGGTATATACCGCTTAAAGAAGGGAACAAGAGACCAGACCAAGGGATTTGACAGGACTGCCGCAGGTCAGGTTATGCTTATAGACGATTATGTATATTATCAGCATTATGATAACAATAACGGCATGACTCTGTACCGCTGTTCCACCAATAACGAAGACAAGGGCGAAGTACTCAAAGAAATAGTTAATGTCTGCTGTGTGTATAATTCCGATATCTATTATCCCGATCAGAACAATGGATTTAATCTAAATGTATTTGACACAGATACGCTTAAGTCAACACCCTATCTTAATGAAAGGATGTATAATCCCGTCTTTTCGAACGGGTACATCTATTATATCAACATTTCGAACGGGTACTGCTTAAGCCGGTACAGCTTTGACAGCCACAGCACCGAAGATCTGACGACCGACAGGGTTGACTGTTTTAATATACTCGGTGATGTTATCTTTTATCAGAGAAATGCCGAAGATACGCCTGCTCTTATGCGTATGCGAAGCGACGGTTCCGATTCCGTTATGATCGCGATGGGTAATTACAGCAATATAAATATGACGACCGTTTATACCTACTTCCATTCCTACGGCGATCCCATGGATATGTA
Source organism: Lachnospiraceae bacterium (assembly GCA_017458765.1). GTDB lineage: Bacteria > Bacillota > Clostridia > Lachnospirales > Lachnospiraceae > UBA2868. The sequence goes on from JAFSZZ010000106.1 coordinate 16,750, forward strand.
CCGTGTCAGCACGACCGGTAATCCCCGTCCGGAAGCATTCAGGCCGCAGATAATCCCGAAGAAAGCAAACAAGTTCACTTTTAAGAGCGATTAAGCCCTTCTGTTCTTAAACTCATCGTATAACTGAGCTACTGTTTTATTAAGAACAGGATGCCTTAACCATGGTGCTATCTCATTAAGGGGCTTCAATACGAAGTCCCTGTTTATCATATCAAAATGCGGTATGGTAAGTTCCCTTGTATCAAGTATGATATCATCGTAGAAAAGTATATCAAGATCAAGGGTACGCGGTCCCCAGTGTATCTCTCTCTTACGGCCTGCCAGATTCTCAAATTCAGACAGGCACTTAAGAAGCTCCGCAGGACTGTAAAGAGTAGTTATATGTACCGCTCCGTTCAGGAAATCATCCTGCTCCTCATATCCGTAAGGTCTGGTTTCGATAAGTGTCGACACCTCAATGACTTTTATATCATCATCCAGGGACATCTTCTTTAGAGCTTCATTTATATTATCCCACTTATCTCCCATATTTGATCCGAGACCTATATAGGCATCGTGCCACTTCCGATCTATCTTTACCGATACTTCTTCGATGGGAAGCCCGATGGGAGCCCACGG
>JAFSZZ010000107.1 GCA_017458765.1 Lachnospiraceae bacterium
GGATAAATCTGTTCAAATATAAATCTTCACTTTTGGCTTGTCTAAATCGCCGTATGCTTTGTTGTCGTGAGTCGCCGTAGCCCGCTATGACTCCTGCCTGCGCCTTGCTTACGACGATTGTTCTGCGCCTGATTGTAATGTAAAGTGAACGAATTTAAATCATATATCTCCTTTACTATTATTTCTGAACAGCTCCTAAGTGTCTGGCGTGTAAGCAAACAGCCGCAAATTTCGGATTTTCTTAGGACCAACACGCAATTCTGATCAGTTAAGCATGCAGCGTGTATGAAAATGGCAGCCAAGACACGCAACAAATATCCGAGTGAATATATGCGTGTGGATTGGAGTAAGTGCATACACGTAGATTTGACATAATTGATGATATGCGTGTTTGTTAGCTCTTGTTTTACATGAAATAGGGCCCGCGTATTCAGGTTATTCATGCATTCGCGTGTATTTTAGACTTTTTTATTTCTGGACCTGACACGCGTATACTGTGTATGCATGGTGTTGCGTGCTTTGACACCGGAAAAAATTCTTTTAACAGGCTAATTGGTGTTATTGATGCAGCTGCATGGTGTAAAGAGATAATCCCTGACCCGGGCGCGATCATGGAAAGACAGGGTAAAACCGGTAGGACCACACAGATTGATCCATGATTACCGCCAATGCGAGCAGTTATACCATAATAAATTGCCATAGGGAATAAAATGTAATTACAGCAGAAACAATTATCTTCAAAGAAAAAATCAAAAAGTGAAAAGGAGACAGGTATGGACATATCACACAGGAAGGTCAATAAAAGGATAAGATTTACGGACATGGGCGGGAATCCTTTGTCAAACAGGGAGATAAGCGTAAAGCAGAAAGATCATAAGTTTCTCTTCGGCTGCGGTGGTTTTGACTTTATGCCCTTTGTAATGGAGGGAAGTGAGGAATATAAGCAGGTGACGGATGCCTGGGTTGAGATCTTTAATTATGCGACTCTGCCATTCTACTGGGGGAACTATGAACCTGAGGAAGGGAAACCCAATAAGGATGTCCTTATGAAGACAGCCCTTTACCTTAAGGATAAGGGTGTAACGGTCAAGGGACATCCCTTATGCTGGCATACCGTATGTGCCGACTGGCTCATGGATTATGATAATGAAACCATTCTCAAGAAGCAGCTTGCGAGGATAGACAGGGAAGTAACGGGCTTTAAGGGCGTGATCGATATGTGGGATGTGATCAATGAAGTTGTGATCATGCCCATATTCGATAAATATGACAATGCCATAACCAGGATATGTAAGGAGAAGGGCAGGGTAGGCCTTATCAGGGAAGTTTTTGCCAGGGCCCATGAGAGTAATCCCGATGCGGTTCTCCTCCTGAATGATTTTAACACATCAGTAAACTATGAAATTCTTATCGACGGGTGTCTTAATGCCGGAGTGCCCATAAGCGCGATAGGTATCCAGTCCCACCAGCACCAGGGTTATTGGGGCAGGGAGAAACTTGAGGAGGTGCTTGAGAGGTTCTCGGGCTTCGGGCTTCCGATACATTTCACTGAAAACACGCTTATTTCCGGAGATCTGATGCCTGAGTATATCGTTGACTTAAATGACTGGCAGGTTGATGAGTGGCCATCGACTCCCGAGGGAGAAGCAAGACAGGCTAAGGAGATAGAAGAGATGTACCGCATCCTCTTTTCGCATCCGCTGGTTGAAGCGATCACTACCTGGGATTTCAGGGACGGGGCATGGTTAAAGGCTCCGAGCGGATACATAAGAAGGGACAATTCGAGGAAGCCTTCGTTTGAGATGCTTAAGAAGCTTGTAAAGGAAGAGTGGTGGACCGATACCAAGGTTAAGACTGATGCAGACGGCTGGGCAATGGTTGAGGCCTTCAAGGGTGATTATGTTATAAGCTGCAGTGACGGCAGTGCTAACGTTAGCCTGTCGGATGATTCTGAGATGATCCGGGTCTGACTTTTGAAAAGAATGATTATCAAATAAGTAATTGAAATGTTGAGAGTATAATGGTAGTGTAAAGTAGGTTGTGAAAACAGCGCCGCCAAACGAATGTGAGGGGCGATAGAATTACAGGAGGGAAAATTAATGGCAGCAGACAGACGTCCTGATGATATGGTCAGGATCACATCACCGGAGCTTGCCGATGAATTCATTGAAGAGCAGATATTTGCGCTTCGTGAGCAGATCGGCGATAAGAAGGTATTACTGGCACTTTCGGGAGGAGTGGATTCATCCGTTGTAGCGGCGCTTCTCATTAAGGCCGTGGGACAGCAGCTTGTATGCGTACACGTTAATCACGGACTTTTAAGGAAGGGCGAGCCCGAGCAGGTTATCGAAGTCTTCAGGAATCAGATGAAGGCCAACCTGATTTATGTGGATGCGACCGACCGCTTCCTTGACAAGCTTGCAGGTATAACGGATCCCGAGCAGAAGAGAAAGATAATAGGCGGTGAATTCATTGAGGTATTCGCCGAAGAAGCACATAAATTAAACGGAATTGAGTTCTTGGCCCAGGGTACCATCTGGCCGGACATCTTAGAGAGCGAGGCAGGCATCAAGGCCCATCACAACGCAGGCGGCCTGCCCGAAGACATGAAGTTCGAGCTTGTCGAGCCCGTCAAGATCCTCTTTAAGGATGAAGTCAGGATCGTAGGCGAGCGTTTGGGACTACCCGCCAACATGGTATACCGCCAGCCCTTCCCGGGCCCCGGTCTCGGAGTCCGCTGTCCCGGAGCCATCACAAGAGACCGCCTCGAAGCAGTACGCGAATCGGATGCGATCCTTCGCGAGGAATTTGCGAAGAACGGCCTTGAAGGCAAGGTATGGCAGTACTTCACCGTTGTTCCGGACTTCAAGTCTACGGGTGTCAAGGACGGCAAGCGTACTTTCGACTGGCCCTGCATCATCCGCGCCATCAACACCCCAGATGTTATGGAGGTAACCGTGGAACACCTTTCGACTGACCTCATCGACCATCTGGTTCAGAGGATCATCACCGAGGTCCCCGGCATCAACCGCGTCCTCTTTGACTACACCCC
>JAFSZZ010000108.1 GCA_017458765.1 Lachnospiraceae bacterium
ATCCATATCCGCAAAAAATGCGGTTATCTCCTGGCTCTCCAGAACGTTCTTCTTCTTTTTTGCCTTCGTCAGCAGGGATTTGAGTCTCTCCTCGATTATCGTCTGCTGCTCTTTCTCATCAATCTGCTCAAGTACTTTTTCGCTCATGGTTCCTCCTCTTATTCAGAAAGTTCAAGCTTTAACGCCTGTATCTCCTGAAGAATTTTCTTATTTTTTATAGCCTGATCCAGCGTATTTAAATCCGTTTGTTCATTATTGTTTCGCTGCATGTCAAAACTGTATGTCTTAACCTTCAACAACAGATCCTTAAGAGCCTTCTCCCTGTCCTGTCTGGTCTCAAGCATCTCAAGCTTGGTATTGAACAGGCTTCCGATCTCATTCTGCTCCTCTTCACTGGTAAAGCAGCTCACTATCCTTGCCGGATTGATCTCATCCTTCTCTATCTGATCGAACAGCATTGCTGCTGCCTTGCGATATATCTCTTCGGTAAAATCATCTGCCGTCAAGTACTTTCCTATAAGCCTGTAAATGCCCGGATCATCACACAGCCAGGTAAGAAGCAGTTTCTGTGTCTTCTTTATCCCGTCCTCCGGACTGCTGCTGTGAATACCGGATCTCGGCCTCTCATAAACCTCGATACCCTCGCCCCTTGCGGCCAGTTTTGCAAGAAGCTTGCTCATATTTTCCGTTTTTATATGATATTTTACACATATGGCTTCAAGGTAGTTGTCACGCTCGATCGGATCCTCGAACTTGAGCAGTTTTTTGGCCACTTCGTTTGCAAACCTTGTCCTGCCGTCCGGATCGTTTAAGTCGTGATCGCCTTCAAGCATCCTGACCTCATAATAGAAAGCGTTCTCGGCGTTCTTTATCCTCGTTTCGAATTCCTCTGCACCCAGGTTGCTAAGGAATTCATCGGGATCCTTATGCGGGCTCATATTTATTACCTTTACGGAAAGACCGACATCCCTTAACATCTGTATCGCTCTGAGATTGGCCTTGGTACCTGCTCCGTCATTGTCATAACATAAGAGAACATTGTCGGTATATCTCTTAAGAAGATTTACATGCCCCGATGTAAGTGCCGTACCCAGGGATCCCACCGCCTGGTTAAAGCCTGCCTGATGAAGGGCTATCACATCCATATAACCTTCGCAGACTATGATATTGTTCTTCCTTGAAATCCTCGCATGATTTAAGCCGTACAGATTCCGTCCCTTGTCAAAAACAATGCTCTCCGGAGAGTTCAGATATTTGGGCTCCCCCTGTCCCATCACGCGTCCGCCGAAAGCTATGATCTTGTTGCTTACGTTCATTATCGGGAAAATGGCCCTGTTCCAGAAGATATCCGTCATGCCGTCGCGCTCGCTCATACGGAAGATGCGCATCTCATTTAGGACTCTATCGTCAAAACCCTTTGACCGCAGATGGTTATATAAAAGATTACGTCCCGTTACTGCAAAGCCCAGTCCGAATTTGTTTATCGTCTCATCGGAAAGTCCTCTGTCCTTAAAATAGTCATAAGCCCTCTTCCCTGCATCCGAGCGTAAAACCCTGTAATAATACACACCGGCTTCCCTGTATGCCTCAAGCACCCTTGTCTTCAGGCTGTCGCGCTCTTTCTCCTCCTTTGAGTACTCTATCTCCGGAAGAGACACTCCCGCCCTGTCCGCCAGAAGTTTAAGCGCCTCGGGAAAAGTGTAATTCTCATATTCCATTATAAAAGTGATCACATTCCCGCTCTTGCCGCAGCCAAAACAGTGATACATCTGCTTGGGCTGGCTTACGGAAAATGATGCTGTTTTTTCATTATGAAAAGGACACAGTCCGAAATGATTGCTGCCCTTCTTCTGCAGCCGGACATAAGATGATATCACCTCTACGATATCGTTCCGTGCCCTTACTTCTTCAACAAGGTTATCAGGATAATACATTTTTCAGTCCTTCCATGAATCCGGCATATACAAATCATTAAACACCGCTATCGCAAAACGGTCCGACATTGAAGAGATATAATCACAGACTATACGTTCCCTGCTCTCTCCCCTTTCCTCCATGAGCATCAGATACTCATCCGGCATCTCGGAATAATTCCTGAAATAATACTCATACAGATTCTCAACCAGGCGTTCGGCCTTGACCTCCTCGCCTTTTGCCTTGGGGTTCTGATAGACATTTTCGAACATAAAAGCCCGAAGTTCCATCATAGCCTGTCCTATCTCGTCACTCATCCTGATATCGTCGATTTCCTGACTTGAAGTTATTATGTCGTGAATAAAACGGTCCAGCCTCTTGTTCGTTGTATTTCCAAGTGTATTCCTTATTTCCTTCGGAATATCGTCTTCACTTAGGATCCTGCCCCTTATCGCATCATCCATATCATGATGTATGTATGCGATCTTATCCGACAGCCTTACTATCTTACCCTCAAGCGTTGACGGCATGCTGCTCGTCTGATGGTTCAGTATACCGTCCCTTACCTCCCAGGTGAGGTTAAGTCCCTTGCCATCCTTTTCAAGCACCTCAACAACTCTCTTACTCTGAACATTGTGCTTAAACCCTGCAGGGCAGACACGGTCAAGCGCCCTCTCGCCCGCATGGCCAAACGGCGTATGCCCCAGATCATGCCCGAGCGCTATCGCCTCCACGAGATCCTCATTAAGCCGAAGCGCCTTGGCTATCGTCCTTGCATTCTGAGAAACTTCAAGAGTATGTGTAAGACGTGTCCTGTAATGATCGCCCTCCGGTGTAAGGAAAACCTGCGTTTTATCCTTTAATCTTCTGAATGATTTGGAATGCAGTATCCTGTCCCTGTCCCTCTGGAATACCGGGCGGATATCACACTCATCCTCCGCAACTTCCCTGCCCCTTGTATTTACCGACAGTGTGGCGCACGGTCTTAAGTATTCCCTTTCCCTTTGTTCAAGCATCTCACGTATAGTCAAGGCGATCATTCCCTTTCTGACCTGAATGTGGTCCCATAAAGCCCCACATCAGTATATATTCGGCGTCCTTCAACGAATTCCTTTTTTCTCATACAAATTTTTTTTAATTTTCATACTATTTGTACATTTTATCAGGGATCTGTTTTGGAAAAATGCGGAAAAAATGCTTGACATAACTATATGTAACGCATAGAATATACAAGTGTGTGAGCAAAAGTCCGTGTCCTTTTTGTTTGCACCACCGAGATTCGGTTAATTCGACATCTTAATTCGTGTAATAGGAGGTGTGATAATGGCTAATATTAAATCGGCTAAGAAGAGAATTCTTGTGATCCAGACCAAGACTGAGCGTAATAAGGCTGCGAAGTCAAAGGTTAAGACTTTCGTCAAGAAGGTATATGCAGCTATCGAGGCAAACGACAAGGCTGCTGCTGATACAGCTCTTAAGGAAGCTATTTCCGAGATAAGCAAGGCTGCTTCCAAGGGAATATATCATAAGAGCACTGCTTCAAGAAAGATCTCACGTTTGACCAAGGCAGTGAACAAGATCGCTTAATTTATGAATATATGAACACCCGGTCGATACCGTCATGTCGACCGGGTGTTTTATTATCATTTTATGCTTCCGTTCCATCCTTTTACCGTGGGTTCGGAACGTTTTCTCTGAAATTCCGAACTCTTGTCTTCGTCCTGAATCTCAAGTTCTCCGATCCTGCCCGTTACAGTCCGTTTGTCCGTCAGCTCTTCTTCAATGACAAGCTTCTTTATCTTATCCGTGACACTTCCGACATCCCCGGATCCGACAGCCTCTATCCCAAGGTCAAGATTGCGTATCTGTTCTGTCGGAGATTTATCCTTATGAAAGACCTCCTGTACCTGCTCTTCCTCTGTCTTCTCTTCCCGTTTTATATCCGATTCGGTTTCATATTCCGGTTTTGTGTCATATTCCGGTTTTGCTTCATGTTCATTTTTTTCGTGTTCCTCTGCCTTTGCGGTTTCGGATACGGGCTTCTTAAGTACGGGAACTTCCTTGAGTTTCTTATTCAGAGTTCCGTTATCCTTGGGTGCGGCAAAATCTATGTTCTTCGGGAGTTTATCCGTTATCCCCTTATGAGGGCTCGGCGGGAGCATATCCCTTGCATCCTTGGCATTACTGGCCTTGGGCTTCTCGGTGTTCTCATATTCGGTATCCGATACCGATTTCTCGCTTATCTTACGTACGACTGATTTCTGCTGCCTGTTCTGCGCTTCCTTTTTTGCCTGAGCATCATTAGCGGGAGCAGACGCATTCCTGTTATCCGCTGTTATTCTGATCGTGTTATCCTTCTCAAACGGGAATACGATATTCCACGCACTCCTTATGCTGTCCATGAGCTGCATCATCCTCAGTATCTCCGAATGCGGCATCTCGGGACATTCTATGCGGCCTTCCCTTATAGCTCTCATAACAGACTGGACTTCGTATTCATATCCCGTGATCTGCGTGGGCGCCGTATATTCTGCCACTATCTTGCGTTCGAGATTGAACACCCTCACCATCTCATAGTTATTTATGTTCTCTATCTCTATATATCCGTTCGTTCCGTTTATAAGTCCCCTTCTGTCGGTCTGGGCAAGCATCGTCGCATACAGCGATGCCATCTTACCGTCACGATAGGTAAGCATGATGTTCTCCTGTGCATCCACGCCCGAATCAAGTTTCACGCAGTTTGCGGCTATGCTGTCGATCGCATTTCCGAAAACCATCGATGCAAAGTTAAGGACATAAACACCCAGATCAAGAAGTGCTCCTCCCGCAAGTTCGGGACGCACAAGACGCGATTTGCTTATCAGAGGATATCCCAGATTGGCCGAGAGTGAAGTCGGATTACCGATGATACCTGACTTTAAGACTTTATTTATCAGCCCGCGCATCGGCATATATCTGGTCCACATTGCTTCCGCAAGAAGCAGACCTCTATCCTCTGCCATGAGCATGACTTCCTCGGCCTGTGCGGCATTTGCGCAGAAAGCCTTCTCACACAGAACATGCTTGCCATGGTTTAAGCACATCTTGATATGCTCATAATGATGAGAATGCGGCGTTGCTATATACACCAGTTCAACATAGGGATCGTTAAGCATATCCGCATATGATCCGTATGCTCTCTCAAAGCCGTATTTATCCGCGAATTCAGTTGCACGCTTAATATCACGCGATGCTATCGCATAACATTCCGTGCCCTTCATCTGCTGCAGCGTAGTCGCCATAGTCCCGGCTATGTTACCGGCACCGATTATACCTATCTTCATAACCACACGATCCTTTGCTCTTGTTCAAATCTTGTACTTTACCGTGTTGTTGCTTACTGCCATCCCGTCCATATCATTGATGAACTGGGAGAACTTGGAATATCTGTAATTCCTTATGTTAAAGTTCGGAACCTTCTTCTCTATCTTCTGCTTAAGCTCGGGCAGGCTCATCGTATGTCCCTTGACAGATGAAACGATATCCTTTGCGAGACGCTCTATCTGATCCTTGGTCACATCGCTCTCCGCAAGATCGACATATATAGTCTTGCCGCTCTGCTGAAGATGCAGGCTCTTGAAACTCTCAAGGAATTTGCTCAGCATTGAATAGCCGTAGTTACGTACGTCAAAATCAGCATGACGGTTCCTTATCTTATTCCCGAGTTCGCCTACAGTTGTATATTTATCGTTCGCATCATTATCCGTGATTATCTTAAGGATAGTCTCCTCGATATCTTCACGGGAGGTGTCTCCTTCCTGTGTCTCTTCTGCTGCCAGTACTTCAAGATACTTGAACAGCGAACATGATGCCCTGAACGCCTCGACGGTCTTCTTCTCACCCATCCCGATAACGAGCATCCCGGCCTCTCTCAGGCGGGCTGCCAGTCTTGTAAAATCGCTGTCGCTGCTCACGATACAGAATCCGTCCACCTTGCCCGAATAGAGCATATCCATCGCATCGATTATCATCGCGGAATCAGTCGAATTCCTGCCCTGCGCATAACTGTACTGCTGTACCGGTGTTATCGAATTCTTAAGGACTATCTCCTTCCATCCCAAAGTCGACGGATTTGTCCAGTCCCCGTATGCGCGCTTATATGTCGCAACACCGTAATTTGATATCTCATCCAGTATGAACTTTATATATCTCGTGGAAATATTTTCAGCATCTATCAGAACCGCAAGACGCTTATCATTCTGCTCCATATCTTCCCTTCCGATATCATTTGAAATGTTATAAGAAACTGTCAGGCATCATGATCATCGAGCATCTTTTTATAAAATTCGGGATTACTCTTCTTCATCGAAACCGGCTTGTGATCGCTGTTTAAGAAACAGTGGCTGGTGTGTCCCACAGTGCAGAGTTCACCGGTGCTTTCAAGATAAACCTTGTATCCTACTATCATCTTGACTCCGTTGAACTTCTCGATGGTCACCTCGATCCTGGCCGTATCACCGTAATGCATCATCTTACGGTATTCGCATTCCACGGTCAGCACGGGACTTATGATACCCTCATGTTCCAGCCTTGCATATGCATAACCCTTATCATCCATGAATGCGGTACGGGCTTCCTCAAACCAGCGTATATAATTCGAATGATGGATCACACCCATCTGGTCTGTCTCATAATATTGTGTTTTGTGGATGTATGTGTATGCCATGATATCACTCAGTGCTTGGGTATAAGCTTATCCTTGCCTCCCATGTAAGGTCTTAATACCTCGGGAATGTTTACGCTGCCGTCTTCATTTAAGTTATTCTCAAGGAAGGCGATGAGCATACGCGGCGGTGCAACAACGGTATTATTGAGTGTATGTGCAAAATACTTGCCGTCCTTGCCGTTTACCCTTATCTTAAGCCTTCTTGCCTGTGCATCACCTAAGTTCGAGCAGCTTCCCACTTCGAAATACTTCTTCTGTCTCGGGCTCCATGCCTCAACATCGAAGGATTTCACCTTAAGATCCGCAAGATCGCCGGAACAGCATTCAAGAGTACGAACCGGGATATCCATTGAGCGGAACAGATCTACAGTGTTCTGCCATAATTTATCGAACCACATCGGTGAATCCTCGGGCTTGCAGACAACGATCATCTCCTGCTTCTCAAACTGATGTATCCTGTACACTCCGCGCTCCTCTATGCCGTGCGCACCCTTTTCCTTACGGAAGCAGGGAGAATAGCTCGTGAGCGTCCTCGGGAGCGAATCTTCCTCTACTATCGTATCTATGAACTTACCTATCATCGAATGTTCGCTGGTACCGATAAGATACAGGTCCTCGCCTTCGATCTTGTACATCATCGCATCCATCTCGGCAAAGCTCATAACACCTGTAACAACGTTACTCCTTATCATGAAGGGCGGTACACAGTATGTGAAGCCCCTGTCTATCATAAAATCACGGGCATATGCTATTACCGCTGAATGAAGCCTTGCGATATCACCCATAAGATAATAGAATCCGTTGCCCGCAACCTTGCCGGCCGCATCAAGATCGATACCGTCAAACCTCTCCATTATCTCTGTGTGATACGGTATGTCAAAATCGGGTACCACGGGATCTCCGTATTTTGTAACCTCAACATTTTCCGAATCATCCTTGCCGATAGGAACCGAAGGATCGATGATATTGGGGATCACCATCATGATCTTCAATACCTTCTCCGAAAGCTCGCTCTCAAGGGCTTCAAGTTCCGCAAGACGCTCTGAATTGGCAGTGACCTGCTTCTTTATCTCCTCTGCCTCTTCCTTCCTGCCCTGTGCCATGAGCGCACCTATCTGCTTGCTTATCTTATTCCTGTTGGATCTGAGTTCATCTGCTTCCTGCTTGGCTGCGCGTGACTTTGCATCCAGCTCTATCACCTCGTCAACAAGCGGGAGCTTATCCTCCTGGAATTTATTCTTAAGATTCTGTTTTACTATGTCGGGGTTCTCCCTGACGAACTTCATATCTAACACTTATATGTCCTCCGTATCTTAATAATCTCGATCAAATCTGACTTATCATCCTATCTCGGCATGGAAACTCTGAAGTGATCTGACTCCGGATGTCTTATCCTGCATTGCCTTGATACCCTGAGCCGAAGCCTTCGCTGCAGCCATTGTCGTAACGTAAGGGATCCTTGCCTTGATGACTCCCTTTCTTATATAACTGTCATCCATCGCACCCTTCTTATCATCCGGTGTATTGATGACCAGATCCACCTCATTATTTGTGATCACATCAAGTACATTGGGTCTGCCCTGCTGGAGCTTGAATATCTTGGTTGCAGGTATGCCCGCATTATTTATCATGTCGCAGGTTCCGCCCGTAGCTATTATCTTAAAGCCGCAGTCGGCAAACATCTTAGCCACTTCCACAAGCTCCGACTTATCCCTGTCGTTAACGCTTATAAGTACGGTCCCTTCAAGCGGGAGCCTGGTCTGTGTTGCTTCCTGAGCCTTGAAATATGCTTCTCCGAAGGTCTGTGCCATTCCGAGCACCTCACCTGTTGATCTCATTTCGGGACCGAGAAGCGGATCCACTTCCTGGAACATATTGAACGGGAAGACTGCTTCCTTGACTCCGCAGTGCCTGAACTTCTTCTCGGTAAGAGCAGGTACCGGTGACGGGTTGCCGGTAAGCGGCATTGTTATTATCTCGGTCGCGATCGGTACCATTCTGATGTTGCATACTTTGGATACGAGCGGTACCGTACGCGATGCCCTCGGATTGGCCTCAAGAACATAAACCTTGTCATTCTCGATCGCATACTGCATGTTCATAAGACCGCGTACGTTCATCTCCTGTGCTATCTTCTTCGTATATGTCTTAATGGTCTCGACATTCTTGGGTGAAATATTTATCGAAGGCAGAACACATGCTGAATCTCCCGAATGTATGCCTGCGAGTTCGATATGCTCCATTACCGCAGGAACAAATACATGCTCGCCGTCGCTTATCGCATCAGCCTCACATTCAAGCGCATTGTTTAAGAATCTGTCTATAAGTATCGGCCTGTCGGGTGTAACACCTACGGCTGCCGCCATATAAACCTTCATATGCTCATCATCATGAACGACTTCCATGCCGCGGCCGCCAAGTACATAGGAAGGACGGACCATTACGGGATAGCCGATCTTCTTCGCACATTCAAGGGCTTCCTCAATATTAACCGCCATCCCCGATTCGGGCATCGGTATCTCAAGCTTATCCATCATAGCCCTGAACTGATCCCTGTCTTCCGCAAGATCTATGGTCTCGGGCGTGGTTCCTAAGATATTTACGCCGTACTTCTTAAGGTCAGCCGCAAGATTAAGAGGTGTCTGTCCGCCAAACTGTGCGATAACTCCAAGCGGCTTCTCCTTCTCGTATATGCTCAGAACATCTTCCAATGTAAGCGGCTCAAAATACAGCTTGTCGGAAGTATCGTAATCCGTTGATACCGTCTCGGGATTACAGTTTACTATGATCGTCTCAAAGCCTAACTTCTTAAGAGCCTTGGCCGCATGTACACAGCAGTAGTCAAATTCGATACCCTGGCCGATCCTGTTCGGGCCTCCGCCGAGTATCAAGACCTTCTTCGTGTCTGTATTGACAGGATTTGAATCCTTCATATTATATGAGCTGTAATAATATGCGCTGTCCTGCGTTCCGCTTACATGAACGCCCTCCCATGCTTCGACCACGCCGAGCTTAACCCTTGCGTTCCTTATATCTTCTTCGGGTACCTCAAGGAGCTTGCTTAAATACTTATCCGAGAAGCCGTCCTTCTTGGCTGCCGTAAGAACCTCATCGGGCGGAACCGATCCCTTGTATGTCTTGATCGTCTCTTCTTCGAATACGAGCTCCTGCATCTGCTCTATGAAATAAGGCTTGATCTTCGTGATATTGTAAAGCTCGTCAACCGTCGCGCCCTTGCGTATTGCCTCGTACATTATGAACTGGCGCTCAGATGTGGGGATATGGAGCATGTCGATAAGCTCCTTCTTGGTCTTTGAGGCAAAATCCTTCGCTCCGCCAAGACCGTATCTACCTATCTCAAGAGACCTTATCGCCTTCTGGAAAGCTTCCTTGTAGGTCTTGCCTATGCTCATGACTTCACCTACCGCACGCATCTGTGTACCAAGCTTATCCTCTGCTCCCTTGAACTTCTCAAACGCCCAGCGGGCATACTTTATAACGATGTAATC
>JAFSZZ010000109.1 GCA_017458765.1 Lachnospiraceae bacterium
AGAAATATACCATGGTAATCGCCCTTGTACTGGTAATCATCTTATTTTCAATAGGTACAAAGGGCAGCATCCTGCTCCCACAGAACATAACGAACCTGTTATCACAGAACGCATACGTATTCGTACTCGGTGTAGGTATGCTGTTATGTATATTGACAGGTGGTAACATCGACCTTGCCGTAGGTTCCGTTTTATGTTTCGCGGCGGCTGTAGGTTCTACCCTGATGAATAAGGGCGTAAGTCCTGTTATAGGCGTTATCGTAATGATCCTGTTCGGACTGCTGGTTGGTATCTGGCAGGGTTTCTGGATCGCATATATCAAGGTTCCGCCTTTTATCGCAACACTGTCAGGCATGTACGCCTTCAGAGGACTTGTAAACGTTGTCCTTGAAGGTAAGGACGTAAACCTTAAGGGCTTTACCGGTTTCATCAACCTGTTCGGCGGCGGTGCAAACTGCTATATCAGGGATGTCATCGGCGGAGCGGCTCCCGGCGAGATTCTCGATGCCGGCAGAACAGGCCATATCAATTACACATGTATGGTCGCAGGCGTTATAGTTGTTGTAGTCTTTCTTGCAATGGTGGCAAAGGGACGAATGAACGCCATAAAGCGCGGATACGAGACAACTCCTCTTGCTTCCGAGATAATCAAGGACGGTCTTATCAGTGCGGTTGTTTTATTCCTCACATATAAGCTTGCAAATTATAAGGGAATCCCCACTTCATTCATATGGGTATTACTGGTAGTACTTATTTACGGTTATGTAACGACAAGGACGAGGATAGGCCGTCATCTGTATGCTGTCGGCGGTAATGTCAAGGCTGCAGGCCTGTCGGGTATCAATACGAAATTTGTATACTTCTTCGCATACATCAACATGGGACTTCTTACCGGACTTGCAGGCGCACTTGTTGCCGCAAGACTTACCAAGACCACTCCCAAGATGGGTGAAGGTTACGAGATGGACGCCATCGGAGCCTGCTTCATCGGCGGTGCTTCCGCATACGGCGGAATAGGTACGGTTCCCGGAGTTATCATCGGTGCTCTTCTAACCGGTGTCATCAACCAGGGTATGTCGATCATGGGTATCAACGCCAACTACCAGAAGGTTGTTAAAGGTCTGGTTCTTCTTGGCGCGGTTATCTTCGACGTAGTTTCCAAGAATGAGAAGAAATAATAAGGAGGAGGGATGACAAAATGAAAAATGTAGGAAAAATATTAAAAGCTCATACAATGAAGATTGTCCTGGTCCTCGTAGTTATCTTCTTCTGGATAATGACCAAGGATTCGAGTTCCATACTGATGCCGGCCAATATAACGGCCCTCATCAATCAGAACGCTTATGTATATGTACTTGCAACAGGTATGCTGATGTGTATGCTCATAAAGGGTAACATCGACCTGTCTGTCGGATCGGTAGTATGTTTCGTAGATACCATAGGAGCGATCCTGATGGTCAAGAAGGGACTTCCGGTTCCGGTGGTTATGCTGGCGATGCTTGTTGTCGGTCTTATAATAGGCTGCTTCATGGGCTGGGTAATAGCATATCTCAATATCCCGCCATGGATCGCTACGCTGGCAGGTTATCTGTCATTCAGAGGTCTCGGTACCGCAGTAGTAAGCGGCCAGACGATAGGTATAGGTCAGTGTGAATCATATCTTGCATTGTTCAACGGTACGATACCGGCGCTGTTCAGCATAGGCGGATTAAACGGTATGTGCGTTCTTATCGGTGTGGTAGCATGCGCGCTGATCGTATTTACGCAGGTTAAGGACAGGGCTACCAAGATAAAGAAGGGTTATGAGGCAGAGAGCCTTACGGCAACGGTTGTAAGATGCGTTATCCTCTGTGCGGTCATCCTCTTCTTCACAGTGAAGCTCGGTCAGGATAAGGGTATTCCGTTCACACTCGTATGGGTTGCGGTTATCACACTTGTATATAACTTCATAACCAGTAAGACTGTTATAGGAAGATACTTCTACACAATGGGCGGCAACATGGAAGCAACGAGGCTTTCGGGTATCGATACCAAGAAGATCCTCTTCCTTGCATACCTTAACATGCAGTTCCTTACGGTTATCGCAAGCTGGATCTCAATGGCCAGGCTTTCGGCTGCCAACCCGAACGCAGGTCTTAACTACGAGCTGGATGCGATCTCATCCTGTATCGTCGGCGGTGTTTCGGCATACGGCGGATCGGGTTCCGTATTCGGTATGATCGTAGGTGCTACTCTTATCGGTGTCATCAACTTAGGCATGAGCCTTATGAATGTTGACTCCAACTGGCAGAAGGTTGTTAAAGGTCTTGTGCTTCTTGCGGCCGTTGTATTTGAAATATTCAACAACAGGGACAAGAAGAAAGCATAAACAAGATATTTGCCAAGTCGATGGAGACGGCTGTCCGGTCTTAGTACCGGCAGCCGTCTCTTGACATAATTGAGTACGGACAGATACGGGAGGCTTGATAAAGGGCTGAAATCCTGTATGTTTCGTTTGACAAGGATGTATGTTTGCTGTACTATATCCGTAGAAAACTCAAACAGAACCCTATTTTGGGAAACAGGAGTCATATTTCACAAAGATGGTCGATATTCATTGTCATCTGATCTACGGGGTTGACGACGGTGCGGCTTCATTTGATGTATCGGAGACAATGCTTGCAGATGCGGCAAGACAGGGCATCACGGATATCATAGCAACTCCTCATTACAGGGAGGGTATGTTTCCTTATGATGTTGATACTGTTTTGAATAACTATTACAGGGTTTCGGAAACGGCGGAGAGGCTTGGTCTACGCCTGTTTTTGGGTTGTGAATATCATGCGGATTATGATATGCTTGGTAATCTGCGGAATAAGCGTGTTGCTACTCTGGCCGGCAGTAATTATGTGCTTGTGGAATTCAGCTATACAAGTTCATATATTAATGTACACAACAAGATCAATGAATTGATCTCGGAAGGCTATATACCTGTTATAGCACATGCGGAGAGATACGGGATTTTTCAAAAGGATCCCGGTCTTTTGATGCAATTCAGGGAGATGGGAGCATATGTGCAGCTCAATGCAGACAGCATACTCGGGACCGACGGCGGGACTATAAGACGTACATGCAAAAAGATATTAAAGGAAGATCTTGCCGATATCGTGGCATCGGACAGCCATGATATGAAGGAACGCAGAAACCGCATGTATGAATGCAGAAAGTTATTAGAGAAGAAGTTAGGAAATGCGAACGCCAACAGACTGTTTGAAAACGTACCGCGTATGATAATACGGTCAGCAAATGAGGATTACCGAAGATACAGTTCATAGAATAAGAGAGTGCAGAAGTTTTGAGAAACAGAGAAGACGCTAACGACATAATTGAGATAGATCTTTTGGAACTTATGTATACGCTGCTCATACGGTGGAAAACACTGCTTGTTTCCGCCATATTGGCAGCAGGTATAGCATTTACATTCCGGTATTTTTTTATTGCTCCGGTATATGAATCAAATGCGCTGCTTTATGTGCTTACCAAGAGTACTTCGATCACAAGCCTTGCAGACCTGCAGACGGGAGCTAATCTTACGCAGGACTATCTTATAGTTACCAAGGACAGGCCGGTACTCGAGAAGGTGATCGATTACCTGAACTTACCTGAGGATTATGAACAGCTTGAGAAGAAGGTAGAGGTCACCAATCCTACAAATACCCGTTTTATAATGATCTCGGTGAAGGATGAAGATGCTGAGCGGGCAAGAGTCATATGCGACAGGATAGCGGATGTCGCCGCGGCATTTATAGCCGAGAAGATGGATCAGGATCCCCCGAGTCTTGTAAAAGGAGGATATGCTGACGGAAAGCCGGTAAATCATGGTATCGTTTTTTATACAGGAATGGGATTTGTGGCAGGATTTGCAATAGCGGGAATGCTGATCATGCTCAGTGTCATATTCAATGATTATGTCTTAACTCCGGAGGACGTTGAGAATAAGGTCGGACTTAAGGTGCTGGCTTCACTTCCGATGGATGAAGAGGAGGAGCTGTAGGCTTATGCAGGAGGTAAGTCTTAACGAGATAAAAAAGCAAAGTAACTCAATGAGAGAAGCATTGAGAGAGCTTAGAACAAATATCCGGTTTAGCGGTGATGACATAAAGACGATACTTTTTACGAGTGTCGCACCAAACGAAGGCAAGAGTACAGTGGTAATGGATCTTGCGAGATCTCTTGTCGAAGCCGGAAACAGGGTTCTCATCATAGACTCCGACATGAGAAAATCGGTACTGGTAGGCCGGCATAAAGCAAGGAAATCAAACGGAGGTACAATTCTCGGACTTTCGCACTTCCTCTCGGGACAGAACAGTTTTGAGGAGGTTATGTGCATTACTCAGATCCCGAACCTTTTTATGATATTTGCGGGACCTGCGGTCATAAATCCCACGGAGCTTCTTGAGAACAGTTATTATAAACAATTGATAGCGAACACAAGGGATTCTTTCGATTATGTACTGGTGGATTGCGCACCTCTCGGAGCGGCGATCGATGCTGCCGTGATCGCGAGGGAATGTGACGGTGCCATAGTGGTGATCTCGCAGGGAGATGTAAACAGCAAATCCGTCATTTCGGTAAAGAAGCAGTTGGAGGCTTCCGGGATCAGGATACTTGGCGCGGTGTTAAATAAGGTCAATATACGAAAGACAGGATATTACGGAAAATATTACGGAAAATATTACGGAAAGTATTACGGCAGGTACGGTAACGATAAGACGAAGCTCGATCTGACCGTAACGGACAATATCTCCGGTGAACAAAATCAGGAAGAAAACGGCATTAAGAATAATTTAAAGGATGACGGTGATGAAAAAAAGCCGCAATACGAAAAGAAGCAAGAAAAGACGAAAGATAAGGATTAGCGCTGTCACTGTCTGGCTTGGACTTGAGGCTGTCGCACTTGCGGCCGCTCTGGTAACGGCAGGCATTCATGCTGTTTACGGAGATTCATCCGGACAGGTGAAATATTACAGTGTCCCCGAAGAGACGGTGGAGGAGATGTCCATAGGTGATATAGAATTACCTGTAGATCTTATGGAAGAGAATTCGCAGACGGAGGGAATAACCGGGGATCTGTATTCGGCAGATTACCCTGAAGAGATAACGAAGATCCTTGAAGGTCTTAGCCCGGAGCAGAAGGTGGACATGATGATCATAGCCACCCCTGAAGATCTGTGCAATACGGCAAGAGTTACCATAGCGGGAGATATATTTAAAGAGGCATACGGCTCGCATCCGGTCACCGGACTGGTATTTTCACAGAATAACTTCACATCGAGGGATGCGGGGATGACAATGCTCTCGACATTGCGGGCCTGGTCAAGGGATAAAACCGGTATGAATTTACTGATAGGATACCGGGGGGAAAACACCAAGGAGGCAGATCTTTCCGATATAGGAATCAACCTCTGCCTTGTGGATCCTGACAGTGCAGATACGGATGCAAGGATAGGAGAGGCAGTAAGTGCCAATATGATCCCGGCGTATATTGTACCTTATGAGAAGGTTGACCGGGATACGGAAGGTCTGTATATAGTAAAGATAAATGATCCGGAAGAGGCGATCGCCTCCATAAGGGAAGGAAATGACCTGCTGTATATGACGGATGATCACGGAGCGCTGTATGATGCCCTGTTAAAGTCAGCAAATGACGGAACCATACCCCGGGCTGCATTGGATAAAGCGGCGGGATTTGCAATTTCCGTAAGGAAGATGCTGACAGACATGCGCCCCGAGGAGTTTGAGAAGCAGGTATCCGTACCGAGAACAGCATCAAGGCCTGCATCAAGGCCCGCTGCAAGAAGCAGAGAAGAACAGCAGCAACAGCAACAGCCGGTAACACCTGAACAGCAGGCCGAACAGGCACAGAAAGAAGTGCAGAAGCAGATGGAAACAATGATCAAGGAAGCTCAGAAACAGGTGGAAGAGGCTCAAAAAGCTCAGCAGAATCAATAGAAATAATGGAAAAGGAAAAAAGCAAAAAAACCCCCAGAATTATTTTGATCGTGGCAATAATTGTTATTGCGGCTCTCGCAACAGGTGCATATTATTATGTGCAAAATCCGGGAGTTTTGGCGAAGGTTACATCAACCGGCACTAAGACAGTGAGCGACGGATCTGTTCATACTGAGGAAACCACAACCGCGGATGAGCAGAAAGCGGCATACAGGGAGATAACCGCTCTTGATGATTTTGGAGGCGAAAAATGGGATGAAGGGGTAATAAAATATAACGGGAAGCTGTACCGGTATAACAGCGGACTCAAGAATTACCTTTTCATGGGAATAGATAATGAAAATACGGTGCAGCCCGCCGAAGACGGTATAAGCGGGGGACAGTCGGATGCGATGTTTTTGCTTTGTCTTGATGAAGCGGCAAGGGATGTCAAGATCATTGCAATAAACAGGAACACAATGGTTCCTGTGGACGTGTATGACAGGGAAGGGAACTTTCTTGTACAGATGGATCTTCAGATATGTCTGCAGCACGGATATGGTGACGGGATGAAACTGTCGTGCCTTAGAAGTGTTGAGGCTGTGGACAGACTGTTTAAGGATGTACCCATATCAGGATATCTTACATTGAATATGGGAGGAATGGCTGCGGTAAATGATGCCGTGGGCGGAATTACGCTTACACCGCTGGAGACAGTGATACAGGGTGATGTGATAATCCCGCAGGGCAGTGAGATCACATTAGACGGAAAACAGGCGTATACATATCTGCGAACTCGTGATATAAATAAAGAGGGTACATCGGATGACAGACTGAAAAGACAGCAGCAGTATGTAACGGCATTTATACAAAAGATACTGTCCAATCCGTCGCTTGCCAACAAGGTGTATGAGGCGGGGAAAGATTATATGGTGGCAAGCATTGATCTGGTGAAGCTTATCAACAGCTCGAAGGACATGAGGTTTGATGAAAACAGCTTATACAGCATACCGGGAGAAACGGGATTTAAAGATGGATTTGAGACCTATGATATAGACGAGACTGCTATGATAGAACTGATCCTTGATGTATTCTATAAAGAAGCAGGCGAATAAACAGATATCACATCCTTATGGGATTTGATATACCACATGAAAAAAAAAGGGAAAGGAGGGATATGTTCGATGAGAAAAAGAATTATTTCGTTGGCAATGGCTGCGTTTATGATAGTAGCAACTGCGGTTCCCGCGTTTGCGGCAGGCAGCCCCGATACCGGCAAAGTTAATACCAACCCGGTAACAGTGCCTTCGAATGTAACAGCTTCGAAAGGTTACACACTTACACCTGAAGAGGAAGCTACAGTAGCAACAACGCCCGAGCAGGCAGCTCAATTCGCGGCAGGAGTCGTTGCACAGACAAACGATGGTCAGCTGATCGTCGAAACAGCAGCAGAACCTGCAATGATATCAATGGCTAAGGCTGATATCCTCAAGGATGAAAATGTAAAGAAGTCTCTTGCCAGCAAGGGTGTGACAGGTACTATTGTTAATGCGGGAATGCTTTACCGCACAGACAATAAGACTAAAAAGACAACAGTTAATCTGTCGTCAGCGAATCTTGTACAGGGAGAAAAGGTTGCAGTACTTTATTATGTACCCGGAGATCTTAAGCCTCATATAGTAAGTGCTGTGTGGGTAAAGGGAAAGCTTCGCGTGACTCTTCCGCTTCCTTGTACTTATAGTATCATTAAGTAAAAAATTAGCGCTAATTAAAAAACAGAATTACCGGTAAATCATGTGGTGAAGTTTACGGCTGCGGAGCATATCCGCAGCCGTATTTACATAGGGGAATTATCGGTATTGTCAGGCGGCTTTGTATTTGATTTGTGTTTTTTGGCTATTTGGGGTAAAATAAAAGAATCTATGGAGATTTTCAGGAGGATAAGTGATGCAGGATTTGGGAAATACCCAGCATTTCAGTGTTCAGGTAGAGCCGGAGACAGGCGTCAAGGTGGTGCTGTCATCGGTTTTTGAAGCTCTTAATGAGAAGGGATATAATCCGGTCAACCAGATAGTCGGATATATCATGTCGGGTGATCCGACTTACATTACCAGCCACAATAATGCCAGAAGCCTTATAATGAAGGTTGAGCGGGATGAGCTGGTTGAAGAGCTGCTGACACAGTACATTAAGAATAACGGCTGGTCATAATATGAGAATACTCGGTCTTGATTACGGAACCAAAACCGTGGGGGTAGCAATGAGCGATCCCCTGCTTCTTACTGCCCAGGGGGTTGAGATAATCCGTCGTGAACATGAGAATAAACTTCGTAAGACCTATGCGAGGATAGAAGAACTGTGCAGGGATAACGGAGTTGAAAGAATAGTTCTCGGATATCCGAAGAACATGAACAATACCGAAGGAGAGCGCTGCGTAAAGACCGGAGAATTCAGGGAAGCTCTTGAGAGACGTACGGGACTTCCGGTCATTTTATGGGACGAGAGGCTTACAACGGTTGCGGCGGACAAAGCGATGATCGAGGGCGGGATAAGACGAGAGAACCGTAAGGACTATGTCGATGAGATCGCTGCAGTACTCATCCTGCAGGGATATCTTGAGAGCATAAGGGATCAGGCGTTATAAAGGATCAGGAAGAATAATGGAAGAGAACAAACAGGATAAAAAACCCGAAAAAATAGTGTTTGAGACGGATGATGGTCCGTCCGAATGGTATGTGATAGACGAAACAAGGATAAACAGCTGCAACTATATTCTGGTCGCTGATGCACCGGAAGGAGATGCGGAATGTCTGATACTTAAGGATACAGCTCCCGCGGAATCGAAAGAGAGCGTCTATGAAGAGGTGGAGGATGACGATGAGCTCGACATCGTGGCGGGGATGTTCGAGGAAGCACTCGGTGATACCGAGATAGTGGGTTAAGATTTTTAAAGTTCACTTACAGTGATAGAGGAGAATAGATTTGGCAAGGAAAAGAAACGGCGGCAAAGGTCTTAAGATCATCTCTTTGGGGGGTCTTGAACAGATAGGAATGAACATAACCGCCTTTGAATATGGGAACAGCATCGTAGTGGTCGATTGCGGGCTGGCTTTTCCCGAAGATGATATGCTTGGGATCGACCTGGTGATACCCGATATCACCTATCTGCTTGATAATGCGGATAAAGTTGAAGCTTTTGTAATAACACACGGACATGAAGATCACATCGGGGCTCTCCCCTATGTGCTTAAGGAACTTAACGTGCCCGTGTACGGGACGCGGCTAACGCTTGCCCTTATAGACGGAAAGCTTAAGGAACACGGGATACTTGAGACGGTTGACAGGAGGGTTGTGGCAGCAGGTGATGTCATAACGCTGGGCGCTTTTAAGGTGGAGTTCATAAAGACCAACCATTCCATCGCGGATGCTTGCGCTCTTGCGATAACCTCGCCGGTCGGGACTGTTGTTCATACGGGTGATTTCAAGGTGGATTATACGCCGGTGTTCGGTGATACGATAGACCTCCAGCGCTTTGCGGAGCTTGGAAAAAAAGGAGTATTGGCGCTCATGTGCGATTCCACGAATGCGGAACGCCCCGGTTTTACCAATTCCGAGCGAACGGTCGGCAAGACGATAGATTCGATCTTCTCGGAGCATGAGGGATCGAGGATCATAGTATCCACTTTTGCAAGTAATGTTGACAGGGTACAGCAGATAATCGATTCCGCTTACAGGCACGGTCGCAAGGTTGTCGTGGAAGGACGCAGCATGGTGAACATCCTTCAGGCTGCGACCGAGCTCGGATATATAGATGTTCATGAAAATACGCTTATAGATATAGAGGATCTTAAGAATTATCCCGATTCCAAGGTTGTGATAATAACGACGGGAAGTCAGGGTGAGACGATGGCGGCTCTTAACAGGATAGCTACCAGCAATCATAAGATAGTCCAGATAAAACCCGGTGATACGGTCATTTTTTCATCTAATCCGATACCCGGAAATGAGAAGGCTGTATCGAAACTCATAAATGAGCTGAGCATGAAGGGCGCGGATGTGATTTTCCAGGATGCCCATGTTTCGGGGCATGCCTGTCAGGAGGAGATCAAGCTTATATATACGCTGGTAAAACCAAAATATGCGATCCCGGTCCACGGCGAGTACAGACATCTTAAGGCACAGGCAGGTATAGCAAAAAGCCTTGGCATACCCAGGGAAAATATCTTCATTCTGTCCGTAGGTCAGGTGTTGTCACTTAACAGGAACGGCGCAAAAGTCATCGATGAGGTTCAAACGGGAGCAGTGTTCGTTGACGGTCTGGGCGTGGGGGATGTCGGCAATGTAGTCATACATGACAGGCAGACTCTGGCAGAGGACGGTATTCTCATGGTCGTACTCACTCTGGAAAAAGGCAGCAATCAGGTCCTTGCGGGGCCGGATATAGTAACGCGCGGCTTCATCTACGTC
The DNA here is from genome assembly GCA_017458765.1 of Lachnospiraceae bacterium. GTDB lineage: Bacteria > Bacillota > Clostridia > Lachnospirales > Lachnospiraceae > UBA2868. The sequence continues at coordinate 10,438 of JAFSZZ010000109.1, forward strand.
AAGGAATCCGATGATATCATGGAAGAAGCAAAGGAAGTCGCGATATCTGCCATGGAGAAGATACAGGACAGGAATATTACGGACTGGGGCAAGATGAAGAGTATAATAAAGGACGCCATGTCAAGTTATGTGTGGAAGAAGATGAAGAGACGCCCGATGATCCTGCCGGTCATTAATGAGGTTGAAATATAAGATTTTAAAGGGATAAGGGAAATGGAGAATGAAGCTTTGGAGGCGGCTCTTGAAGAACTGGTAAGGCAGCTTCGGGAGACGGAGGAATTCAGGAACTACCGCGACAGGTTTGAGGATATACGGAACGACAGGGAAGCTCTCGAATGTGTAAGCCATATAAGGGAACTCAACATGAGAGTCCAGGAGATGAGCGAGGATGAATACGAGCGTGAGTCCGAGAACATCACGGCAAGGATGGAAGAACTCTGCAACGACGCGAGGGTCGGTGATTTTATACTCGCAGAAGTCGATTTTTCCAAGCTCTTCCAGTACATAACTGAAAAACTTGTTGGAACCCTGGATGAGGAGGAGCCACTTCTAAAAATATGAAGATCAGAGTTTTGGATGTAACAGTCAGTTTCATAGGGACCATAATCCGCGCCGTTGTGCTCATTGCTTGTGTGACGCTTGTGATCAACGTGGGTAAAAAGGCGTATGATTTCGGTTTCCGTGTGTTCACTGAAGGTCCGGTCGCCGAAGAGCCGGGACGTGATATCATCGTGTCCGTTGATGACGGCGAGGGTTTTCGCGATATTGCGAAGAAGCTTGAGGAGAAGGGCATCACAAGCGACTGGATGCTGTTTTTCGTGCAGGCCAAATTGTCTGAGTACAAGGGTAAGATAGATCCGGGAACATACACCCTCAACAATTCCATGACAACGGACAGTATCATGGCAGTGCTCACCAAAGCTGACGTTGAGACGGAAGAGGAAGAAAACGGAGAGTACATCCCGCCCGAACTCAAGGAGGAATTAAGCGAGACCTACGACGGTACAATGCCTGTGGAATCGGGATCCGAGCTTGTAGAAGGCGATCTTGAGGAAGGTGAAACACCTTACGAAGGAGAAGACGGATCGATCGAGATCGAAGAAGATGCCTATCAGGGTGAAGGTGATGAACCCCAAATTGATATAGAGGTTTCGGAGTGATCGAGGATCAGCGCATAAATACTTATATAGAATCACTTGATCCGGGAAACACGGGTTTCCTTGGGGAACTCGAACAAAGATGTCTTGACGAAAACATCCCGATCATCAGGCCGTCGATGCAGAAACTGTTAAAGGTTCTAATACGAAGCAACAATCCGGGAAGCATCCTGGAAGTCGGAACGGCTCTCGGATTTTCGGCGATCATGATGGCGGGTTGTGCACACTATGATTGTAAGATAACCACTATTGAGAAATATGAAAAAAGGATCCCTGCCGCGAAGGAGAATTTTAAACGGGCGGGACTTGAGGACCGCATAGAATTTATAGAAGGCGATGCCGCGGATGTCCTTTTGGAACTCGCGGACAGCGGCCGCAAGTATGATCTTATCTTCATGGATGCAGCCAAGGGACAGTATTTGAACTTCCTTGAAAACGTATTAAGGCTATTAAACGACGGCGGTATGCTTGTGTCCGACAACGTATTAAGGGAAGGGGATATCATCGAATCCCGTTTTGCCGTAACACGCAGAAACCGTACGATACATGCAAGGATGAGGGAATATCTGTATGCACTGACGCATGATGAGCGGCTTGAAACGGTCATACTCCCGGTCGGTGACGGCGTTACGGTCAGTGTAAAATACAGATAGTATTCAGAGGATTTCAAATGTCATCAGGAAAAATAAAACGCCCCGAGCTTCTGGTGCCCGCGAGCAGTTTGGAAGTGTTAAAGACTGCGGTCATATTCGGAGCGGATGCGGTATATATCGGCGGAGAGGCTTACGGGCTCAGAGCCAAGGCCAAAAATTTTTCCATGGAGGAAATGGCCGAGGGGATCGCCTTTGCACACGAAAGAGGCGTAAAAGTCCACGTAACCGCCAATATCCTTGCACATAATTACGATCTGAAGGGTGTAAGGGAGTATCTTGAGGAATTAAA
>JAFSZZ010000110.1 GCA_017458765.1 Lachnospiraceae bacterium
GAGTGTGTGAAAGTTTTTCTGTAAATGAGATATCCTAAGATAATTACGAGCTGAATGGTGGTTAAATATCCATTGTTCAGCTCGTTTTGACTATATATAATTCCGTGAATTTCGTCAAGAGTTATGTTAGAATGAATGCATACTATATTACAGAATAATCTGTTGAGGGATTGCAATGAGAAAAACAATGCTTAGGAAAAAAGTGCATATTTTTATATTTGCTATTTTTTTCTGCTCAATATTATCAGCCTGTAGATATGGGGCTCCGGAAGAAAGCTATGCGGAGATTGTCTCTGATATTACAGCCGTTGTAAAAGATAATTACACAAGTGAAGATGCAGAAACGCCATTAATGATCAGTATAACTGAAATCGAGGAATTGACTGATAACGACAGTGAATTATATAAAGCTATTGAGGAATATGATGATGTTAAACAGTACAAGGTATATCTTCTGGATAATGATATGGTGTTAGTTGTTACGGATGTGATTTTCCAAGGCGTAAAAGGATTTGTTGTTTCAGATGAAGAATTAGACGGTACTCTGACGGTTCCCGGATTGGGATTCGATGGTGACAGAGTAAGCATAATAAATAGGATCGAAGACAGTAATATATATTATTTTAGTGCTGGGCTTTAAGCTGTTATATCGGAAGATAATCGCACTAAGGCTCTCTGGCTCTGTCCATAAGAACAAAGTCAGAGAGATTTTTTATTATTCAGGAAAGCTCCGTGATAAACGGTCTTGTAAAACCTTCGTGCCTAATAATTGATGAAGTAGGCCGCTGTGTTTTCGATAAAGAGAACACCCGCATGTTAGGACATATTTGCAAAAAGAATCATATTATAATAACAGATTATGAAAAGATTTATCCTATTTCGAATATAATCATCTTCTGCATGAGCGTCTTCATTACACTCTTCTCTGCCGGGCAATCTCTACTGCGTCAGACATATGCGGCTCCTTTTTTACATAATCTGCAAGATAAGGAATACAAAACATGACCTTTCCCTGTTCAGGAGCTGCTATTATGCCATTATTTATAAGACAGGCTCTGGTTTTGCTCAGTTTATTCTGGGTTGTACCCATACTACGTGAAATATCAGCTGTTGCAGCCAGACGATCTTCATTAAGGCAATCTGACATTATTCTGAGATATTTCTTCTCCCCATTCGGTAATTCATCCAATAATGGTTTCAATGCCCTTTGTTCATAGGCAAATATTGAATTTGCAATAGCCTCTGAAGCTTCATCTTCCGTGACAACATGTTTCTTTTCAGTATTGAGTTCATTTATCCGCAAAATAAGATGATATCCGAGAAGCTGCATCAAATAGGGATGTACGAAGCTTGCTTTTTTATTCATAATACACCCAATGTTTGATTGTATGTCAAATATGTCAATTATGTAAAATATGTCAAATATGTATCAAGACGCATTTTCTGTCGAGCGGCCGGTGCCTTTTCTTCTGTGTCTTCCTTTACTACAAAAGCTTTACAGGGACATGGGGACGGTTCTACTGTCTTGTCGGGAAGACGCGGGAACGGCTCCGAGACACGGCAGGATAAGCATGACCGGATTACTTATTGTACCGTATTTTTTCATATTCCCCCGTAAGACTGCCGAAATCACCCGGAATTCCCTTTTCATAAGTATCCGTCACATCTTTGAGCCTTTCCGCAGGTGTATGCTCCTTCCTGAAATGATACCCTCTCCTTTTCATCCGCTCCACTTCATTTCTGTACCTTCGCCTGATCCTCTCACTTTCCGTTACTGCACCAAACAGGTTTCTCAGTCGCCCTGCCCTTCCATGCTTTATCCTCTCGCTTATCTCCGTATGATCCTCGCGTTCAATACTTAACAGCTCATATCCGTGCCGCTCAAAATACATACGGATAAACCTGATGACTGACTTTATCAGGAAATAAACAGCCGATGCAGCAAGCAACATGGAGAGGACCTTCTCAAGTGCTTCAATGAAGCTCGATATCCACTGTGGATACGGTTTCACGGGAGGAAGACCGGTAAAGTCAATGCTTTCACTGACGACTTCCTCCTCCCCGGCTGCATCCGGAATCAATGACGCAATAAATATAATGATCCTTCTGGCTATGTAACCGAAGAACTTTATTATCGCCCACAATGCATCAGCCATGGCCTGTGACTGTATGAGAAACATTCCTATAGTAAAAATTAATATAAGCGGGAATACTATCATTCCGTTATGCCTAAACATTTCCTCAACCGGTGTATTGGCGTTTACCTGCGCATCATTCAGAAATTTTATACCGTTTGTGAGATATACCCTGATGAAATACATGCCCATAAAGCATATTCCACATACGTATGACACTCTTGCCAGATGTTCAATCCCGTTATATGATGCAGCTCCGAATACAAACACAAATGCGATCACACACATGACATTCAGATGTATAAAGCTTCTCACGCCACCGTTCTTCCAGAATTCAAAATCCGTGATCACAAATACAGCTATCAGTATAAATCCTACAATCTTACATACCGTTCCAACCGGAATAAAAGCAAAGACTGTTATGCAGGCAAGATGTGCCGCAATAAACCATGACAGCTTAGTTATGTAAACCCTCATAAGATAGAATATGCTTATCATTACAGGAATCATAATTGCGCAGAACAATCTTATGTCAACCTCAATCATGTAGCACAGACTTTCTGCCGCAACATAATAAAGAAGCATTAACATCAGATTGTTCAGCCACTCGGCTGCTACAAGATATCTTTCAGCGCGCATCCTTTACCGTCCACTTCACTATCCTCCTGTCACCCTTTTGAGTGACACGGGGTTCCACCATTCCGTATTCAGGTATTATCCACGAAACATTTGCTCCCCGGCTTTTCATACCTTCATACATATCAACCATATCCTGCTTCCTGTAATTCGAAATGATAACGAATTCGGTATTATCGTAAGTCTTCTCCTGTTCCAGCCGTTTCAGCGTTTCTATCAGCTTAAGCGCACTCTGCCCCTTATCTATCCGCGAAAGAGCCAGCTCGATATTCCCAAGATGCGAAAAGTCAGCGCCGGCTTCAATACTGACAACGTTACCGGTAACGGCATCAAGCCCGTTTGTATATAAAGCCACCGGTATGTGTTCCGAAATGAACCTGTCCGCAAGGGCGGCCGCTATCCTTATCTCCTCTTCAATGAAAACATCCTCATGCCATCTGATATGACATTCCATGTTAAGGCAGAGGACTATACGCTGTGAAAATGTTGTGTTGAATATATTGACTCTTAACTCGGAGCTTCTCGCACTTGCCTTCCAGTTTATTCTGTTCATCGGATCATAGGACTGATACTCACGTATTCCGGCGAATTCAAAAGGATCTTCGTTCCTTCTGATGTTGTCTGTTATTTCTCCCATCAGTTCACGGGCAGAGACGGGTACTTCCTCAGGCGGTATCCGCAAAGGCAGTACACACACCATTTCTTCATGCTTAAGCGACTTAAGCATCATACCCTTCAGGAACAGATCCTTACAGATAACATCCATACCGTTCATCCTGAAGCAGCCGCGCTGTGTACATACGAATCCATATTTACGGGTAATCCTTCTGTATGGAAGCAGCGAAAAATAATCATTCCTGTAATACTGATCCGTCACAGCCGAATTATCGTTTGATTTAAACCGGAAAGTCCTTGTGATCGCGAACTTGATCTGTATAACCGGCAGAGGAAGCCATTTGTCATTGCTGATAACCTCTATCAGTTCATTTTCCTCTCCCGCCCTGACTACCGGTTTTTCGAAATCAACAGTAACGCTCAGGCCTCTGTCCCACAGTCTTTTATACAGATACATCTGGGCAAAATACATGAGGATTCCGCATAGCAGTGCTATAAACAGCTTCATCTCCTACTCCACTCTTCAGACGGAACTTCTATTGAATCAACAATCTCTTTGATCATCTTTTTCTTATCTTCCATGGAACGGCCGGAATACACTATGATCCTGTGAGAGAGCACGTATTCGCTCAGGTACTTGATATCATCCGGAAGAACATACTCTCTTCCCTTTATAAACGCATATGCCTTGGACGCTTTCAGAAGCCACAGCGTCCCTCTGGGACTGCCCCCCATACTTATTGAGGCATGCTCTCTTGTCTTCTGTACTATTTTAACCAGATACTCCTTCAGATCATCATGAACAAATACTCTGTCTGCCAGTTCCCGCAATTCGCAGATGTCTTCGCACGAGCATACCGGTTCTATCTTCTCGTTTACCTTTCCCTCGTTTATGACGTTCAACATACGGATTTCTTCTTCGGCACTGAGGGAGCCCATGGAAAGCCGCATAATGAACCTGTCAAGCTGAGCTTCGGGAAGCGGAAATGTACCGGTTGTTTCAACAGGGTTCTCCGTTGCCATTACAACAAACGGTTCACTTAGTCTGTAAGTATTGCCATCCACCGTGACCTGTCTTTCCTCCATGGCTTCAAGCAGGGCCGACTGCGTTCTCGGAGTGGCTCTGTTGATCTCGTCAGCAAGCATTATATTGGTCAGGATCGGTCCTTTGACGAATTCGAACTGTCCCTTTGCCTGGTTGTAAATATTCAGTCCGGTTATATCGGCCGGAAGCAGATCCGGGGTAAACTGGACTCTTGAGAACTCACCGTCTATGGAGGCTGCGAATGTCTTGGCCATCAGAGTCTTACCGGTTCCCGGCATATCTTCTATAAGAAGATGCCCTCCGGCTATCACACCCGTAAGTACAAGCTCTGTCACCTTTTCCTTACCCACTATCACGCCGTTTATGCTTTCCTTAAGCTTATTTAATGTCTCTATTCCCTTTTCGCGTTCCATAACTTCTCCCATTCCGTAAGACACGGGGACGGTTCTACGGTCTTATTTTCTGATAAGACAGTAGAACCGTCCCCGTGTCTTTTACCGTGTCTTACCCGAGAACTTACACTCCTGCTCTGTGCAGAAGCTCGTGTTCGTGTCCTTTGATCAGGTCATCCCATATACGCTCAATAAGCGGGTTCTCGTCAGTATAACGTATGCTTGAGAGCTGATCTACCTCATATATTCCGTTCATCCTTGCAGTCCTTGTATTGGGTCCCATCGGAACAGGCTGGCCGCCGCCGAGTATACATCCTCTCCTGCACGCCATAACCTCGACGAAATCATAATGAGCGGTCCCGTCCTTGATCCTGTCAAGCAGATCTGCAGCATTCTTAAGTCCATGGACAACGGCTATCTTTACTTCTCTTTCACCGAGCTTAACCGTTGCTTCCTTCATGCCCTCTTTACCGCGGACACCCGAATATTTGATGTTTTCAAGAGTCGTATGATCCTTATCCGGAGCCAGATGGCGGAGAACCGCTTCAGTAACTCCTCCGGTGATACCAAAGATAGAAGCTCCGCCTGAAGCCATTGAAAACGGCATGTCGCAGGCTTCACTGTGTAGTGTATCGAATTTGATACCGACCTGTTTGATCATACGTATGATCTCCTGGGTGGTGATAACTATATCCGTATCCTGACGTCCGTTGGTGAAGTTATCGGGACGGTGTATCTCCGCTTTTTTCGCGGTACATGGCATGATCGCCACAATATATGTGGTCTTTCCCTCTTCCTTATCCTTCTTTGCAAAATACTCCTTTATTACGGGTGAGAACATTCCCATAGGCGACCGGCAGGTACTGATATTGTCTTTGAATTCAGGATATTTGGTCTCGCAGAACTTAACCCATCCCGGACAGCATGATGTAAACAGCGGAAGCTTCTCTCCCGACTCAAGCCTCTGAGCGAATTCCCTGGACTCTTCAATAACCGTAAGGTCTGCTCCGAAATTGGTATCATATACCTCGTCAAAGCCCATTATCCTGAGCGCCTTGACCAGCTTGCCCATTGCGTTCTCGCCCTTTGGCAGGTTGAACCTGTCACCTACGGCGATCCTTACGGCGGGAGCTATCTGGGCGACCACTCTTACATTAGGATCCTCGATCGCATTCCAGACCTCGGTAACGTTGGTCCTTATCGATATGGCTGCTGTGGGACATACTACGGCGCACTGTCCGCAGCCCACGCAGTCGGTCTCGGCAAGCTGCTTGCCGAAGGCAGGTGTTATCTGCATTTTTGAGCCTCTGTGGGCGAAATCAATAGCCCCGACAGCCTGATTCTCCGCACAGGTTCTTACACAGTCACCGCAGAGTATACATTTGTTGGGATCCCTTACGATACACTCGGAGCTCATGTCTATCGGAAGCTCTTCCTTATTGTTAAGGAATCTCACTGCATGTACGCCTACTCTGTAGGCAAGGCTTTGAAGCTCGCACATTCCGTTTTTGGTACAGGTTGTACAGTCCCTGCAGTGTGAAGACAGAAGAAGCTCTATTATAAGCTTTCTGTACTGCTGCAGCTTCTTCGTGTTCGTATGAATGACCATTCCCGGACGGGGCTGCTCGGAACAGGATGCAAACATCTTGCCCCTCTCATCCTCAACCATGCACATTCTGCATGCGCCGTAAATGGACAGATCCGAATGATAGCAGAAGGTCGGTATATCTATTCCGGCTTTTCTTATAAGAGACAGAATATTCTTTTCACCTTCTATAGGCACCTTGATGCCATCTATTGTCATATAATCCATTTAAGATCCTCCGTGCATTTGTCATAAGGGGTACCGCTTGCGGTGTATTCCTTATGACTGTAATCAAATTTCATAATCTGCTTTACACTACCATTTGTTATAAAGGTACCGCTTGCATCATATCCCTCAACCACCCTGCATCATGCTGCTCACGCGATCGAGATTGCCTTGAACGGGCAGTTGTCGGCACAGGCGCCGCACTTGATACATTTGCTCTGATCTATCGTATAAGGTGATTTGATCTGGCCCGATATAGCTCCCACAGGACAGTTCCTTGCGCATTTACTGCAGCCCTTGCAGAGCTCCGGGGAGATCACATAGCTTGAAAGTGCCTTGCAGGTTCCCGTGCGGCATTTCTTATCGCGCACATGCTCTTCGTATTCATCACGGAATACCCGAAGCGTAGACAGTACAGGCAGCGCAGCTGATTTGCCCAGTCCGCACAGAGCCGTGTCCTTGATCGCATTGCCCAGCTCCTCCAAAAGGTCGAGCTGTTCCATGGTGCCGCGTCCGTTTACAATGTCCTCAAGTATCTCCAGCATACGCATCGTGCCTTCCCTGCATGGTACGCATTTGCCGCAGCTTTCATTCTGGGTAAAGTTCATGAAGAATCTGGCCACCTCGACCATACATGTGTCTTCATCCATGATGACCAGACCGCCCGAGCCTATCATTGCGCCCTTGGCTGACAGTGAATCAAAGTCAAGAGGAACGTCAAGGTCTGTTGAGATAAGGCAGCCACCGGAAGGACCTCCTATCTGCACGGCCTTGAATTCCTTGCCGCCCTTTATTCCTCCGCCTATATCATATATTATCTCTCTTAAGGTGGTTCCCATGGGAACCTCTATAAGTCCTGTATTATTGATGCTTCCCGTTACCGCAAAGGCCTTGGTTCCGGGGCTCTTCTCCGTTCCGATGGTGTGGTACCAGTCGGCTCCGTTAAGTATGATGAGCGGAACGTTGGCATAGGTCTCCACGTTGTTAAGGACGGTCGGCTTGCCGAAAAGTCCCTGCTCAACGGTACGCGGCGGCTTGGTCCTGGGCATTCCTCTCTCTCCCTCTATGGATGCCGTAAGAGCGCTTCCTTCACCGCATACGAAGGCTCCCGCGCCTTTGTTGATATGAAGCCTGAATGAGAAATCCGAACCTAATATATTATCCCCGATAAGCCCTGCTTCTTCCGCCTGGGCTATCGCTGTCTTAAGCCTTGCCACGGCAAGAGGATATTCGGCACGTACATAGATGTATCCTTCGGATGCTCCGACAGCATATGCGGCTATCAGCATACCTTCTATCATCTTGTGGGGATCGCCCTCCATTACCGATCTGTCCATAAATGCACCGGGATCGCCCTCGTCACCGTTACATACGACATATCTTGTCTTCTCCGCCTGTCTTGCCACCTGCTTCCATTTATAACCGGTCTGGAAGCCTCCGCCTCCGCGGCCCCGCAGGTTGGAATCGTATATTACGTTCACTACTTCTTCGGGTGTCATCGTGAACAGTGCCTTCTCCAGAGCCTTATATCCGCCGAAGGCAAGTGATTCTTCTATATGCTCTGCGCCTATGTGACCGCAGTTCTTAAGCACAAGACGCATCTGGCCTGCATAGAAGGGAATATCCTCCTGTGCGGGATAGGTAACTCCGTCCATCTTATACAGAAGACGCTCAACGGGCTTTCCTTCCTTAATTGTTGTGTTGTATATTTCTTCGCAATCCTCTGCCTTTACCTTTATATACAGGTAGTTGTAGGGTTCGATCCTTACAAGGGGACCCATCTCACAGAAGCCGTGGCATCCGCTCTTCTGAATATCTATATCACTGTCCGGATGTGCCGCTTCGGGTCCGAATACGATCTCCGCATCGGTATCCTTTCCGCACAGTTCGCACATTTTCTCGTATATTCTCAGAGAACCGCCTGCCAGACAGCCTGTTCCCGCACATATAAGGATGCGGCATTTGATATTTGCTATACGTTCTTCTGCCCTGGCGCGTACAGCCGACAGATCTTCACGGGACTTAAGCTTATTCATTTTCCGCCTCCTTTATCTTATTTATCGTTTCGGTTACTTTATCCGGAGTCATGGCGGGATGTACCTCGTCGTTGACCGTCATAACGGGAGCCAGACCGCATGCCCCGAGACAGGATACGGTTTCGACAGTGAAGAGCATGTCATCGGTTGTGCGCTTATCATCCGATAATCCCAGCTCCTTATACAGCTGCTCCAATATAAGAGTACCCTTCCTTACGTGACAGGCAGTGCCGTCGCATACCTTGATCACGTACTTACCCTTCTTGTCAAAGGAAAAATTCTCATAGAATGTGGCAACGGAATATGCTTTAGCCTCTGTTATTCCTATCTTCTGTGCAACATAGCTAAGAAGCTGCGGCGGGATATACCTGTAGACCGACTGAATGTCCTGCATTATCGGTATTAAGGATTCCTTGCCCTTTCCGTGTACGGATATTATCTCATCCGCCTTCTCATAAAATGATCTGTCCAGCATAGAACCTCCGCAATACTCAGAAATGTGTCCCGCGTTACGGGACTGATTATATGTGACCATTTTATTATATCATACAGAAGCGTTCGTGACAGTATTTAAATTAAAATATCTGCCTTAAGGCAGACCTGTAAGACAGATATTTCTGATGAAATTCAATAATCTGTTAAAGAGTATGGTTAATATCCCTGCTCCACGGGATATCATAAGACCACGGCATGATCTGTTCGAAGGTATATGCCGCCGCAAGCACATCCTCATCACGGAATTTCTTCCCTATTATCTGCATTCCCACGGGCAGCCCCGCTGCGGTAAGCCCTGCAGGGACCGACGCAGCCGGATTCCCGGTAAAATTCTCCATAAAGGTCTCACAGAAGCCTATAAGCTGCTCCGTCCTATGTCCGTTAACTTCGTATGGGCCCTTTGTGTTTCCGTCATCTGCGTTCAGTACCGGAGCACAGACCGTTACCGGGGAAATGATAAGATCGTATCTGTCGAATACATCCTGCAGGGCATCGAGCATTTCGGTGCGTATCTCATTAAACCGTCTGTAATCCAGTACGGTCGAGTGAAGAGCAATATCATTCCAGTAGATGAATTCCTCGGGGAGCTCGTCTCTGTGGTCTCCCACAAGATCAAAACCTTCCTGCTTCCACAGTTCCATATCGATCGCCGTATCAATACTGATACTTCTGCACCAAAGCTCCGCCATCTCGTTCTGCGAGCTCTTAAAGTTAAAGCTGACATCCTCATCAACCACCGCTCCGGCTTCCCTGAACCGTATCGCAGCCATACGTACCTTCTGCGCTATCTCGTTATCAACCGTAAATACGCCGAAATCAGGCGTGAATGCGATCTTCATTCCGTAAAGAGGACGCTTCATAAGCTCTGTAAAACATCTGTATCCGTGGTCGATGCTTAACGGATCACGAGGATTATACCGTGCCATATATTCAAGCATGACGGCACTGTCTTCCACAGTTCTTGTAATGGCTCCGTCAAAGCAGTACGGATGGGTAGCCATCCAGCCGTCGGGTCTGTTGACCGCAGGTATGGTGCCTACGGATGCTTTAAAGCCAAAGCAGCCGCACCACGCAGAGGGTATGCGGATAGACCCTCCTCCGTCGGAGCCCTGTCCTATAGGGATCATTCCGTCCGCAACTGCCGCCGCGCTTCCCCCGGATGAACCGCCGGAATTATACGTTGTATCGAAGGGTGTGGAGGTGGGACCGTACAGCTTATTGTCGCAGGTTCCGCGGAATGCAAAGGCCGGAGAGTTAGTTTTGCCTATGGCGATTGCTCCCGCTTCCCGTGCCGCTGTATAGAATGCCGAATCCTCTGTATCGGTACGTATCAGCGAGCGCACGCCTCCATGGGAATTGGTCCATCCCTTTTTGGAGGGAAGGAAATCTTTAAGTCCTACCGGGACGCCGGCAAGAGGACCTGCCTTTTCACCTGCGGCAAGCCTCTTTTCAAGCTTTTCTGCTTCATCGAGGGCTTCCTCTGTTTTTGTATATGTAAAGGCGTTAAGGCTTTCGTTTCTTTCCTCAATACGGTCCGCAAAATACCTAATAACCTCGGTCGGTGAAATATTTCCGCTATTTACTTCTCTTCCAAGCTCAACGCCTGACAGCTTATACAGTTCCATATTTGTTCCCTAATCCAATCGGATCTGATTCGCATTACCTGTTTTTCCTTGACCAAAGATGGTCTGATTTACCCTGTCCATAACTGCACTGAGTCTGTTTATAACCGCTCTCTGCCTGTTTCCGACTAATCTAAGCATTGGCATTTATATGATCCAGATATCTCTGCCCCACCGAATTTCTGGTCCATGAGTCGGAAACCCTGTAGCCTAACGGTGAAAATGCAGCCTCAAAGACCAGTTCAATGATCATCGAGGTTGTGGAACAGATAATGACCTGTGTCCAGTTCCATCCGAAAAATACATGTGATACCAGGGCTGAAAATACGAAATTATCAACCCACTGCGCCACACAGGTAGAAATAAGTGAGCGGGATGCAAATCCTTTATATCCACCGTGATCCGCCAGTCTTCCTATTAGCTGATTGAGCAGGGAATTAACTGTTGAGGACAGCAGCATTGCGATCGCCGAGCCCATTACCACATACCATGCACTTCCGAAGGTTGAATCAATACCGGCATTGATGTATTCTCCTACCATGGGATCGGGTGCCGAATAATATGCGGCCCAATGCCCCGGAGTCATTACCAGAAGCTTGAACATGATGACACTTATGATATTTACGGCTATTGCCAACAGGGAAATCTTGATGGATGCCTTGGCACCGAAGCGCTTGCAAATGCAGTCCATACACAGAAATGATATCCATGATAATGCGAGCCCGGTGTTGATACAGAAGTAATCGGACCGGTACAGCTCTCTGCCTGCCAACAGATTCATACAGACAACGGACAGGATAAATACAGAAACGACCATGGAAGGCACGTTTCTAAGGAGGATCCTGTAATCCTCCATCTCTTTCTTTAAAGTATTCATTTTGTTCTCCTTTGGTTTTAGGTTTTACAAGCAGGATATCGGACCCGAACTGCTTGGCGCCGTACTGACTGCGCATGTTTCATTATAATTGTATTCTGCCAAAATGCAAGTATTTTCTTTGCCATCTTAAGGAAGGTCGGGGCAGATAAGATAATAGACCCCGAAGGAGACGGCGGAGAGCGTTCGGCGCGCATTCTGATGTCATCAATGTACAGGGATTTCTATAAGCTTGACGACAATATGTATATGATAGAGATGATGCCCAAAGAGGACTGGGTCGGCAAGAACTCCGCAGAAATACAGCAGCTTAAAGACAAGGTAAATAAAGAAAACCATGTAAAACCCCTGTAATCATAGATACTCAGGTATCCTGGATTACAGGGGTTTTTCATATCATTTTCAGATTAGTTTATGATCCTTTTTCTGTTCTTTTTATGATTTCATATTCAACGGACAAAACTTAATTTTTCTATGAGTAACGGATTATTCCGTAAACAGAGCTGTTGAATAGTATCTGTCGCCGCTGTCGGGAAGAAGAGCCACAATGGTCTTTCCCTTGTTTTCGGGCTTCTTGGCATATTCTATGGCTGCATGAAGCGCTGCTCCCGATGAAATACCCACAGATATTCCTTCCTTCTTTGCAAGGAGTTTGGCTGCCTTGAACGCATCATCGCTTGCTGCCTTGAATACCTCATCATATACCTTGGTATTAAGCACATCCGGGACGAATCCCGCGCCTATGCCCTGGATCTTATGAGATCCTGCCCTGCCCTCAGAAAGAACCGGTGAGTCTTCAGGCTCGAGAGCCACAACCTTAACATCGGGATTCTGCTCCTTGAGATACTCGCCTGTTCCGGTTACAGTACCGCCGGTACCAACGCCTGAAATGAAGATATCCACCTTTCCGTCTGTATCCTTCCAGATCTCGGGACCCGTAGTTGCCTTATGTATTGCGGGATTGGCAGGATTAACGAACTGTCCCGGTATGAAGCTGCCTTCGATCTCATTTGCCAGCTCTTCAGCCTTGGCAATGGCTCCCTTCATGCCCTTGGAGCCTTCGGTAAGTACGATCTCAGCACCGTAATTCTTAAGGATACTTCTTCTCTCAACGCTCATGGTCTCAGGCATTGTAAGAATGATGCGGTATCCCTTGGCTGCAGCTATGGCTGCCAGTCCGATACCTGTATTACCGCTTGTGGGCTCGATGATAACAGAGCCTTCCTTAAGCAGACCCTTCTCCTCGGCATCCTCGATCATCGCCTTGGCGATACGGTCCTTTACGCTGCCTGCGGGATTGAAATATTCGAGCTTTACAAGTACTGTAGCCTCAAGGCCCAGATCCTTCTCGATATTTGTAACCTCAACAAGAGGCGTGTTGCCTACCAGTCCCAGTGTTCCCTTATAAATGTTTGACATGATCTACCTCCTATATTTACGTTTGATTATTTTCATCTGACTGTTCGAAACAGATACATTAAAAACCGTATGATTCAGAACAGTCATCAGTATTTTCATCTGTGATTGTAATACCCGTGCAATATTCTGTCTAATCTCAATATATTATATTCGGCTATAGGCTGAACCTATAAATCATCTGCAGCATCTTATGACGCTACGGAATCTTATCCCAGTACCTTATCCTTATATTTAATGATCTCTTCCAGATATTTCTGCCCGATCTCGCTGATTATGGATGATTTTCTTGCAATATAGCCTATGGTCATCTTCTCATCCGTATCTACCTTGAGCGCACAGAAATCATCGCCGTTTAACTCCTCGCACAGGATGCCCGAACACAGCGTATAGCCGTTAACGCCCTTGGCAAGATTCAGCATCGTAGCTCTGTCGTTGGCTCTTATTATCTGCTTATACTGCCTGGTGCTTAAGACCTCTTCGGCATAATATGCCGAATTATATTCACCCTGATCAAAGACAAGACAGGGGTACTCGTCAAGCTCCTCAAGCGTGACCGGTTCACCGGATTTAAGCTTCTCTTTGGCCAATGGGTTATCCTTGCTGATATATGCGTATATCGAGCAGTCAAACAGTGGCGTGAATTCCAGCCCGGCCTCCGAAAGCACCTTGCCTAGTACCTTACTGTTAAAATCATTCAGATACAGTATCCCGAGTTCGCTCTTCTGGTTCCTGACATTTGAAATGATCTCATGTGTCTTGGTCTCGTGCGCTTCGAATTCATATTCATCATATCCGTACTGATTAACCAGTTCGATAAATGCTTTTACGGCAAATGAATAATGCTGCATCGATACGGAGAACTGCCTCTTTATATTGGTCTTTGAGATATATTTCGCATCCAGTATATCGTACTGTTCCACAACGGATCTCGCATAACCTAAGAATTCCGCTCCTTTAACGGTTAGCGAGATTCCGTTCTTGGATCTTATAAAGATATCAAAGCCTATTTCGTCTTCAAGCGCATGCATTGCGCCGGTAAGGCTCGGCTGCGATATGAACAGCTTCTTGGCAGCGTCGTTAAGCGAATTTTCCCTGGATATAGCTATGGCGTATTTTAATTGGTTAAGTGTCATGTTGTCTCCTGTGATCCTTGTGCTGAAGGTTTCTTAAACAATATACACCTACTAACCTGATAGGTCAACTGCTCGCTAATCATCATATTACATAACTATTCAGAACAGGCTCAAAATACTTCGTATTTTTCGCTGTTTTGGATTCATCCAGCATGTATACTAAATTCGAAAATACCTCATTAAGTATACATGCATGGCTCACACTAAGCTCGAAAAAACCTCGCTAAGTGTTCTGCTCAAATACATAAATTTATAAAATATGCTGTTTACATGCCCTAAAGGACTAGCTTCGCGTCGCAGCATGACACATCATATTTTAAAATTTATGTGCTGTTCTGAATAGTTATCATATTGCATTAAATCCGTTCTCAAGATCAGCGATGATATCATCGATATGCTCCGTACCTATCGATAAGCGGATCGTGCTCTCGGATATTCCCGAATCCGCCAGCTCCTCTGCCGACAGCTGCGAGTGTGTGGTCGAAGCCGGATGTATCACAAGGCTCTTTACATCAGCCACATTTGCCAGAAGAGAGAATATCTTGAGATTATCTATGAACTTCCACGCTTCTTCTCTTCCGCCCTTTATATCGAAGGTAAAGATCGAGCCTCCGCCGTTCTTAAAGAACTTCTCGTAAAGCGCGTGCTGAGGATGATCCGGCAGTGAAGGATGGTTAACCTTGACAACCTTCGGATTATTATTAAGGTATTCAATAACCTTAAGTGTGTTCTCTATATGCCTCTCGAGACGGAGTGAAAGAGTCTCGACTCCCTGCAGGAGAAGGAATGCGTTAAACGGTGAGATCGCAGCTCCCGTATCTCTTAAGAGAATGACTCTTATATATGTAACAAAGGTAACCGGACCGAGTGCATCATAGAAGGCCAGTCCGTGGTAGCTGGGGTTGGGCTCGCTAAGCTGCGGGAATTTACCGCCTTCCTTCCAGTTGAACTTACCGGAATCAACGATCACACCGCCGAGAGTGGTTCCGTGTCCTCCGATGAACTTGGTTGCGGAATGAACCACGATATCTGCT
The DNA here is from genome assembly GCA_017458765.1 of Lachnospiraceae bacterium. Lineage (GTDB taxonomy): Bacteria > Bacillota > Clostridia > Lachnospirales > Lachnospiraceae > UBA2868. The sequence continues at coordinate 15,247 of JAFSZZ010000110.1, forward strand.
CCGTGCTCAATGGGCTTAATAAGATACGGTGTACCGAAGGTATTGTCTATCACGAGGGGGATTCCGTGCTTATGAGCTATCTCTGAGATCGCATCGATATCAGGGATATCACTGTTCGGGTTGCCGAGTGTTTCTATGAATATTCCTCTGGTGTTTTCCTTAATGGCTCCCTCAACCTCTGCAAGATCGTGAATGTTTACAAAAGTGGTTTCAATCCCGTACTGTGGAAGAGTATGTGCCAGAAGGTTGTAGCTTCCGCCGTAAATACTGTGCTGTGCTACTATATGTCCGCCGTTTGCAGCCAGGGCCTGGATCGTATATGAGATCGCTGCCGCTCCGGATGCTACTGCCAGTGCTGCCGATCCGCCTTCAAGCGCTGCCAGTCTCTTCTCAAGTACCTCCTGTGTTGAATTCGTGATCCTTCCGTATACATTACCCGCATCTGCCAGTCCGAAGCGGTCTGCTGCATGTTTACTGTTATGGAATACATATGATGTTGTCTGATAAATGGGAACCGCCCTTGAATCTGTTACCGGATCGGCTTCCTCCTGTCCAACGTGTAACTGTAATGTTTCGAATCTGTAATCACTCATCTTTCCTTCCTCCTTTTTGTATCCACCCGCTGTCCGGATGAAATTGTTTATAGTGTTTTTATTCTCATTAAGAACAGTCTGTATACTGTTTGGCGTTTGCTGTTCCTGATGACTACACTATACGACTGGAGGAACCGGCTGTCTAATACAGGAAAAATATAGGACGTTATAGGTTTAACCTATAACGTCCCCGGTAACTGCTTATCTTAATCTTTATAGTAAACGAATTCAGTTCGTTCATTCCCGAATGATCACTACTGACATATATCCCATGTCCTCAGGTATTTCGGAAGCCTTATATGCGATCCGTTCACCCGGAAGGCCGCATTCCGAGACCCAGTATACACTGCAGCCGTCCCGTGAACCGGCTTCCTTAATATAGTCCCTGAACGCCGGGTCGGTACGGGAAGGCTTCATTATTACCCGGGTTCCTTTAAGCTCTTTAATATCATTAAGATCGCATTTACCGGGTATTATATGTATGGGCTCGTTATTCTGCGCAAGACTTATTCCGAGCCTTGCGGCAGATGCGCAGAAGGAAGGTATCCCGTTGATCCACTCCGTTTCATAACCCTCATCTTTAATAATGGAAGCAATATAATGGAAGGTGGAATATATGCACGGATCTCCTATCGCCAGAAATACCACGTTCTTTCCGCCTGCAATCAATGAACTAATCTTATCCGCGACATTAGTATGAAAGTTATGTAATGACTGTTTATCCATTTTCATGGGAAAGGGTTCGAATATACAGTCCTTGTCTGAAATATCTATAAATTGATTCTTATTACTATTGTTATTTACTATATGTTCTGTAGCTTTGCCGTCTGTATCTCTGCCGGAAATATCATCCGAAATATTATCCGGATCAGCATTCGAAGTATTATCGGGAACAGTATCTGATACGGAATTAGTCTTAAAGTGAGAGCCTGTGCCCTTAAGTGATGCTATCTCACGGTTAAATATTTCGCATGCCTCTTCTGCTATCATATATGCACGGCATGCTTCCCTGCTCTTTGCCGGAAGCATTAGGATATCTGCGGTTTTAATAGCTTTAAGTGCCTTTAGGGTGATATGCTCCGGATCACCGGGTCCAACCCCAACGCCTGTCAGTTTTCCTGTTTTCATGTGATTTCTCTTTCGGTCTGTTCTTATATCTGATTTACGCAAGTGGTCTTACAGTTTGTATTTTTTTGCGGATTACGAAACACTATACGTACAGACTAATAATACATACGAAATTAGTTCAAATGGATTTCATCCGCATTAACTGCCCGTATAATATCATAATGTACATCTACCTGGTTAAACGGTACCGTTATATCGTTGGCCATGAATATGCGCATTATATTGTCATACATGAACCACTGTACATCATATCTCTCGGCTTCATCACACATGAACCTGATCCTCAGATCGACAGAGCTGTCTGAGAAGTTCTGAATACCCTGGCATACAGGTATACCCTTGAGGAATCTGTTGTCCTCATACAGCTGGAGGAACTCCTTGTTCAGAATTCTTCTGATACGTGGATAGTCCTCGTTATAAGGAACCGGAATATTATAGAAGACGATAGAATATTTCATGGACATATTGGCAAATTCCTTAAGGGCATTGTTACATATGATCCGTACATTCTGATTGTCGTCCTCGTATCTGGTGGTACGAAGTCCTATTTCAATAACCTTTCCCCTTATGCCATCTACCAGTATATAATCACCTACATGCAGCGATCCCTCCATTACTATGAAAATACCGGCAAGCAGGTCACTCACAAGGCTCTGGGCTCCGAGACCTACAACGATCGATAAGATACCGGCAGATGCAAGAAGTCTGGTCGCCTGGATACCCAGAAGATACAGACAGTAGAACAGGACAAATACTATAGCAGCTGCCTTTATAAGCGAAGTAAAGAGGTGCATCATTGTCTCCACCCTGCTTCCGAAGGCCTGCGCGATCAGATGTATGATATGCCCGAAGGCCTTAATGACCAGTCCGGATACTATCACTGTCAGGAATACGGCCGACAGAGAGAAGATGTGAATGCCTGTATCCCAGCCTCCGTTAAGGATATACAGGATGGCTGAATTGGAACCGAACCGGTATGCCTCATATGCGATGGACGCAAGGAATACTGCGCCTCCGAATAAGAGAGCCTTCTTAATAAGCATCTCAAACTTCTGGGTATTCGTACTTTTCTGCCATTCTTTTGAGGTTTCCCAATGACCGAATACAGCCAGAGGATCATGTTCCTCCCTGTACAGCTCCTCAACATCCATATCATGTACCAGCAGAGTAAACAGTGACAGGATCAGCATGAGAACAAGGCCGAAAACAGAGCAGAATACCGCAGTCACAAAGCTGTTGAAATAAAGTCTGTCGGTAGGAATGGCAGTAGCTATATAATAATCATCCACCTGCCTGAAGCTTTGGAGATATCTTCTTCCGTTTATGCTCTGGAAGCCGTTATAATAACCGGTGAAAGCATTGTCGGAAATGCCCAGCTCACCTGCGCTCTTTCCGGTCAGGGAATCAATACCCGAATAAAATACCTTATAGGTTTCCTTATCCGGATCATCCCCCTTATCGGATTCAAACCCCATAAGAAATCCGTCATCGGATATTTTAGTATTGGACAGGATATATACCGGCGTGGCACTTTCGACCATATTGGCTTCTTCGTTGGGATCCAGCTCTATCTGCAGCAGCCCCCTGTGTCTGGTTATCTCGTTGCCGGTATAATCATCGTCAAGCTGCCGGAGATAATCCGTATATTTAACATATTCGGTGTTTCCGTTTTCATCAAGACGGGTATAATAATTAAGCGAACAGCCGATAAATTGCGACAGGATGCCTTCATCACTGAGCATCGGGCGCTGGACGATCGTGTCCTTCCTTCCGTCGATAATGTCCCAGAATTCGTATGACTGTGCGTCTTCATTGTTGCTTAGGGAGAAGCTCCAGTAATCCGATGAAGTCGCCATGGTATATCCCGCATCGGATATAAGATATATGTTTTCCACCTGATTGGCTTCCTTAAGCTTATCCAGAGCCTTGGAATTATTTATGACACTGACGGCGTTGTTGTAGTCATCCTTAATGACATCCCTGTTTCCGGAACCGTCCGAATTGCCGAGCGCCATCACGCTCGCGCTTTCCTTTGAATAGTCAAAATACTCATCTCCCTGCAGGGCCACTATAAATGCAATAAGCTTGGCTCTGCTTATGCTCTGCATATCATAATAAGCCAGGAAATCATTCCTGAGGTTTATGCTCTCCTCAATGTCTGTAGATATCTCCTCTTCTATTGAAACGGATTCGGAGAAAGCACCCGACAGCTTCATAAGAGACTGGATATACATTGCGGATACGAATACGAGCATCGCTGAAACGATCACTATCGGAATGATCTTTTTTCCGAGCGCCCTGCTGTAATAGACGGGTTTTCCCTTATGCTTAAACAGGCGTATCCTGAGCTGATCCTCATTGGAACGTAACATCTCTGAACGAACGAATGATGAATAGGCGGTAATAAGTACGAGAAAAATAAAAAGAAGGCTGAGATTCCACAGGATAACAGGGAAGTTACCTACATAAAGATCGGAAAGCGGGATACAGGCTATAAGATAATCATTGTTTCCGTATAACTCTGTTGAAAATGCCTTGGAGGAAACATAACAGTCGATACCGTTGATCTTCTTTGTTCCTTTGAATCCGTTTCTGAGTATATCGCTGTCAACACCCAGCGACTCAGGAGACGCGTCAGCAACATCAATGCCGTTTATTATCCCGTATTTTAAGCTGTCATTCTCGGAATCAACGACCAGTGCGAATCCGTTGTTCCCGATAGTCGTTACGTTAAGCCAGGCGGACAGATCAAACATTCTGAATGACGCCTTGTCGATTATTTCTGAGGAAAACCCAAGCATAATGTATTTGTTTCCGTCGGAGCCGTATGATCCGGGGATCATCTTGCAATACATATAAAGCTCGTCCCCGAAAACATCCTCTTCATTGTAATACGGATTGTTTATGGGGACACAGGAATCTCTCTCGTCACACAGCCTGAGAAAATCTTCCTCCGATATATCAATAACATCACCTGTCAGTATATTTTCGCCGTTTTCGTTCGGATATGAGGATACGATTATATCTCCCCGTCTGTTAACGACCAGTAATACCTCGCAGTCCTCCATAGTGGCTGTGGCATTGGCCAGGAGCTCACTTCTGGCGATAGACGGCATGGCCTCCAGCTTCCTGTAGTTATCGTTTGAGTACGCCTTGACCAGGTTGTTAAGCATAATGAGATTGTTCTTGTCATAATAGCTTGCAAGAGCATTCACTTCATCGTTGTTGCTGATTAGATTGTTTATCGTGGATGAGAAAAAACGGTTGTTATTCTCATCCTGTTCACGGATCGCTTCGATCCGGAGTATATATTCAAGAGTTATAAAGAACAGGACAATACCTATTAAAATGATGGTAAGCATAAGCATTGCCCGCTTATGATATAAGCTCCGGTTTTTGTTTGAACTGTTTTTATCCTCCATTAGGATACCTCTCATCCTTCCGCAAAATCGGTGTCCATCGATATGCTTAACCTGTAATCGGGGAATTCCTTCCGGACCTCTGCCACAACATCATCATATACCTTCCTGCGGTCCTTTGCATCAAAGCTTATAACAATATCGAACCGCAGGGTCTTCCTGTCCTTATCCATGTAGAATCCATGCATCTGAAGTATATGCTCATGTGAGAACACTATATCATGTACCTGCTTTTTGGCCGCTATAATGTCATCATCCTTTGTGTTAACGGAATATACTCCTATCGCAGTCAGTATTACCCGGTGCTTTTGATATACGGCCTCCTGTATGCTTCTGATGAGCTGATCGAGCATATCTGCCGAATATGTATCGGGCACTTCGATATGGATGGAACCGTTCCAGGAATCGGGACCGTAATTATTAAGTACCAGGTCATATGCGCCCTGGACATCCGGGAAGCCGATAACCGTCTCTTTGATACTCTTTGCTATCCCGGGATCGTTGCGTTCACCAAGGATCTGAGACACCGTATCCTTTAGCATGTCAAAGCCGGACTTTATGATAACCAGTGATATTATTGCGCCGAGCCAGGCTTCGACCGACAGCCCGGTTATCAGGAAAAGGATCGCAGCAACAAGGGTGGACGCCGAAATTACCGAATCAAGAACCGCATCCTCTCCGGAATTGATAAGCGAGGATGAATTAACCTTCTCCCCCGTGCTCTTAACATATCGTCCAAGGATTATCTTTACAGCCACACCGGTCGCGACGATGATGAGTGAAACGGGTGAGTAGTCCGGAGTATCGGGACTGATTATTTTCTTTACGGATTCGGTAAATGATGTTATACCCGCATACAGTACGATCACGGATATGATCATCGCGCTTAAATACTCTATGCGCCCATACCCGAAGGGGTGCTTCTTATCCGGTTCACGTCCCGCAAGCTTCGTACCTATTATGGTTATAAGCGAGCTTCCGGCATCGGATATATTGTTTACCGCATCCATAACTATCGCTATCGAATGGCTCATGAGCCCTATGACTGCCTTGAATCCGGCCAGGAGCACATTCGCCGCGATACCTATGATGCTTGTTCTTATTATGATCTTTTCCCTTGAATCGTTGGCAGAGTCTTCTGTCTGCATTGCTTTGATCAACATTGTAATTCCTCCACGGTCTTTAATATTTGACTTTCTGAATGCATTTCCTTATTTCATTCGGAAAGTCAAAGTATAACATATATTCGGTCACCGGAACCGAATTTTAAATATGTTTACGTCATCTCTTCAAATATTTCGTACAGATTGTTCTGTATGGTCTCGTTAAAAAATGCCTTGCGATTATATAATGCCGTTACGGATGCTATATCATCGGGGGAAATATCCGGCTTATTCAATCCGTCTGAAGATCCGTCTTCCGGTGTGTTTCTGCCTGTATTTACCGGGATCTTACGTTTCTCGGTCAGTACAAGAATAAGAAACAGGATCATGTTGACATGGATGATCCCAAGCGCGGTTATCCTGCGGAAGCTGTAGGTCTCATATGCATCAAGAAAATATTGGTACAGATAATAGGACAGATATGCACCCGGTAATCCTGACAGCAGAGGCCCGGAATTAAGGATCCCGTTCATCCTTCCGATAAGATCCGTATCAGTTCTTCTGTAATCACTTATAACATCTCTGGCATCCGATAGCAGACCGTATAATGCCGGTCCCGTCTTTTTCTGCCCGAAATAATAAAGGATCGTTTCGGTCAGGCGGCTTATTACATTAAGAGGGAAGGGAAAGATACTGCTCACACCGGATGATGCGTCGCCGGCCTTTACCGGGGATGCGGACACTGCTCCATTCTTCAGGGTTTCATTCCTCAGGGCTTCGTATTCGCAGAGGGAAGGTATGACCGTAGCTTCGCCCTCTGCGGCATACAGGTCCTGAAGCCTGCAGGCGTATGAATAAATACGCTCCATTATTTCTGCATAATAAACCGTACCGGCCGTAGTGTCCCCGGTCATGTTTCTTATTTTATCGGATGATATTGCATCGATAATGTCTTTACGTATACTAAGCAGGGTATCAAGATAAGCAGTATCGTCATTGGTGGTACAGGGTCTGGTCTCAGGTTCTGCAGCATCTTCGATGATCCTGATATTTCCCATATTGCGGACGAAGATCCCTGCCGCCGCTATGCAGGAAAGATCCAGATAACGCTCTTCGAACTCCCCGTAATTACGATAGAACCGCGGGAAGCTCCTGCATGCCCAGGGAATGAAGTCGTGCCCCTTTTTAAGCTGCAGCCGGCACAGCCCCTCCTTCGTATGGAAGCGGCATTCTCCCGAGCTGAGATTGATCTTGTTCCTTGTATATCCTGCCGTGGCGGTAAACAGGCTTATTGCCAGCCTGCCCCTCTCTTCCCTGTACCTTATCAGATCCTCTTTATCAAGCGGAATAAGCCAGCCCTTGCAGCATGTCTGCGGGCATGCCCCTCCTATACATTCAAATTCGTCAAACCATTCTATCTTATGTATTTTCATATGATGACCGTGACTTAAGTCCGTCCGGTATTTCCTTAAGAACCGTTAACCTTACTCCTCTCTGTAACAAATCTGCTGAATTCCTCCTTCGAAACCGGCCTGGAGAAATAATATCCCTGTATGATATCACAGCCCATTTCCTTTAGTGTAAGATACTGTTCCTCTGTCTCCACACCCTCCGCTATAACGGGAACCTTAAGATGCTCCGCTATATCGATGATAAGCTCGATCATCCTCATATCCCTGTTCTCACTGAAGGCGTTATGTACAAAGGACATATCCATCTTAAGCGCGTCTATGGGGAGCTTCGAAAGCATTCCCAGTGATGAATATCCTGTTCCGAAATCATCCATTTCTATACCAAAGCCTGCATCCCTGAACCTGTTAACCATTGTAATAACCTGATCCGAATCCCCCGTATAAGCCGACTCGGTAATCTCAAGCAGCAGATCGGCAGGCGTAAGATCATATTTGTGAAGCAGCCTGTCAAAGACCTCGTTAAGATCGCTCCTTAACATATCTATTCTTGATACATTAACCGAAACAGGTACGGAGAAGCCGAACGTATCCTTGCAGTACCTGATATAGGCAGCCGTTTCATCCCACACATAATGATCCAGTTCATAGATAAGACCATGCTCTTCGAGCAGCGGGATGAACAGACCGGGGCTTATGATCCCGAATTCGGGATGATCCCATCGAACAAGTGCCTCCGCGCTCTTAAGCAGGGGAACATCCGGCCTTATATCGAATTTCGGCTGGAAGAAGGTGGTGAACTGCATATCACCAAGTGAATTCTTGAAATCCTCGAGGAGCCTTTCCTTAAAGAGGATATCCTCATGCATTACCGAATCGTATTCCCCTATGGATGCGGCATAATTACCCCTTATATTGTCCGCAGCCATCTTGGCTCTGTCGAACCTGCGCTCAATATCGATGGTTTTGTCGGCATCATAGTAAATACCGAGCCTTAAGGTTACATTCCTGTCATTGTCCTCAGTCTCATCTATGTGTCCCAGACCTTCGGACAGCGCTTCAAGCACTCCGTTATAGTCATCCCGGTGAGGGACATAGATAAGGAACGTATCTGCGCCCTGACGGCAGCCGACACCCTTAAGCTGCCTGACCAGCTCTCTTACATTTTCACCTATGTTCTTAAGTATTTCATCTCCGTAATCCTTCCCGTAGCGTTCATTGATCATATGAAAACGGTTGACATCCACCACGACGGCGTCCATCGCTGTATCCGGATAATGGTGATCGAAGAGGTGCACATATCTTATGAAATAATCAATGTTAAACAGGTTGGTAAGACCATCCCTCTCCGTCGAATGGATGATACTTCTTCCCTCCGAGAGCTCGATGCACTTATCCACCCTTGCCCTTATTATCTCCGCTGCAGGATACGGCTTGGGGATAAAATCGGCAGCTCCCAGCTGCAGGCATTCGACCTCTGCCCTCTGATCCGCAGTAAGTACGATAAACGGGATATTTTTAAGAGCGGGATCTTCCTTTAGCCTGCCTATAAGCTCCACACCGTTCATTCTCGGCATTATTAGATCCATCATGATAAGAGCCAGATTGTCCCCATGCTCTCTTATCTGCTCCAGGGCTTCTATTCCGTCCAGGGCATACAGTATATCATAGCCTGACCTCAGTGAATTTCCGAGGATCTCGAGGTTTATCATCTCGTCATCGACTATGAGAACGCTTCTCCGAAGGTCGATGATCGTTTTTTCCTCCATCAGACTGTTCATCAGCTCCAGAGAATCCTCGTTTTCACCATCGTCTTCGGCTGCGTCTGCATCATCTCTGGAAGAAGCACCGAGGTTCTTAAGGAGCATCTTCTCTTCATACATCAGTTCATCGGCTCTTACAAAAACAGTATGTAAATCCTCATCCTCTCCGTGAATGAAATCTGAAATACCTCCCGATACCACAACCCCGCCATTCTCAATGTGGTCTACCGAGTGATCGTGAAGCAGTCTCATCAGCTCACTGCGCATATTATAATCACGGCCGGTCAGGATGGCTGCGAACTCGTCTCCGCCTATCCTGAAGACAGGACTGTGCTGGAATATCTCTCCTATCATTTTACCGGCGTTTATAATCCATTCATCGCCGGCCTTATGCCCCAGGGTATCGTTTATCTGCTTAAGCCCGTTAACGTCGCAGACAACCAGCGCAAAATCCCTTACAAGACCATCCCTTATATGAGCGTCAAGTTCCTTCTCCCTTTCGATGAAGGCATGCTTGTTCTTAAGACCGGTCATTGTATCCGTGTTGGCCCGAAGCTCGCTCTCCATGAACCTCCTGTTCATATACCTGTGATTGGTCAGCATGATCAGGAGAACAAAGCCGAACATACCCATGGCAATAAGCATTGTGCGGGTCGTCTCCCTGCCCTGCTCATCAAGCCTGTTCTCAACAAATTCCACCCTGGCTTCATCGTCCTCCTTCATCTCGCCTGTTTCGTAATAATCCCTTACCTCTGTCTTTATCTTCGCATCCGACGACAGCATTGTCTGCCTCATCCATACGAAGGATACGAACAGAACAAGACTCAGAAGGACTATCCATACAACAACCGACGATCCGAACCGTCTCTCATTATCCTTCCTAAGCACCAGTCTGAAGGATACGAAACCAAGCACGCTCCACGCGATAAAGAGAAGGAAGGTTTCCTTGGCGACCGTAGTCTCCGAGACAAAATTGGGGATCAGAAAATAGGCTTCGAAGAGGATCATAAAGACAAGACCGGCAAGACCCAGACATCTGCCCTTCTTATCCTCATTTTGGTGGCAGACCTTCATGGCGGCAGCGGAAACCACAGCATATACCAGAGTCGCTCCTATTGTCGTAACATCCACTATCCATCCTATGGCGGTTCTGCCGGTAAACGGAATGAGTATTGAGAACAGTACAACGAATCTTATCGCATTAGCAGGGATATTGTTATGATTAAGTTCAGCCATCCGGACGGGAAGTATATGATCCCTGGCCATTGAATAAAACAGCCTGCTTAAAGCATACATATTACCTATCAGACTGGTTATTACAAGAGAAAGCAGTGCAAGCATAAGAATATCCACGCCCGCAGCCCCCAGATAGGCATGAGCAGCATAAAAAGGAGGAAGTGCTTCAAGCCCCGAAAGGCTGCCTATGTCATTTATATATTCAACCCAGCTCCCATATCTTTCGGGATATGCCGTTACCGAAAGAAGAGTCACCATTATATATATAACGGTTGTTACCATTACGGAGACGACCAAAAGACCGGGTATCTTCTTCCTGTCAAAAGACATTTCCTCGGTCGCATGTGAAATATTCTCGAATCCTATAAAGGCCCAGGGAGATATGACAGCTATTCCCAGTATCTGGGATATGGCGGACGTGTCATTCAGCAGCAAAGGTGCGGATGATACATTCCTGCCGAAGGATGCCGCCAGAAAACAGGCGGCTATACCGAAGGTGAAGGTGGCAGCCATGATGATCATCGCAAGATTAATGGCCCGTTTAAGGCGTATAATGAGACAGCCTATAAGAAGCAGTGAAAATATGGACAGCAGTGCTTCACCCATATATATATCATATCCGAACAGGGTATACAGCCTGCCTTTTTTGAAAACATCTCCCATGAAGATCCTTGCGAACAGAGGAAGTGACGTTGCGTTGGCCCAGAGGATGGCAAGATAGGTCATTGCAAGGAACCACGCGGTCAGGAATCCGTAGTCGAACCCGAAAACATCGCGGGAATAAGCATATGCGCCTCCGGCCTCCGGAAAGGCACGCATTAAAACAGCATAATTACGGCTTATTATGAGCATTACGGCTGCACCGCAGATAAGACCCAGCACGCTTCCGAGAGGACCCGCCTGGGCAAGATATGTATTACAGGTTACAACCAGCGATCCCCATCCGACGCTGGTTCCGATCGAAAACGCCAATGCTCCTTTAAGCGATAAGTGTTTATCAAGGCTCTGTCTGCTCATATATGCTCCTTTAAATAAAAGATAACTACCCGGGAGTCGCGATGTCACATTTGAACACAAATGTACCGTCCCAGGCAGTTATCATTATAACATAAATTAGAATTAAAAAATATAGTTATGACTCCTGAATCAAAGACATGCATAACCTCAGTTGATCATACAGCCCTGTCAGTCCGGATACTCTCCGTTAAAGCATGCCCGGCAGATAGGCAGATCCCCCACCATGTCTTTGAAATCATCTATCTTCATGTACTCAAGCGAATCCGCTCCTGTCATGTCCCTTATCTCTTCCTTCGAAAAGGAGTCGGCGATAAGCTGGTTGCCGGTCGGGATATCCGTTCCGTAATAGCAGGGGTACAGAAACGGCGGCGAGCTTATCCGCACATGAACCTCATCCGCACCGGCCTTCTTAAGCATTTCTATAAGCTTTCTTATGGTGGTCCCCCTTACTATCGAATCGTCTATAAGAATTATCCTCTTCCCCTTTACCACACTTTTTAAGATGCTGAGCTTCTGTGCCACCGCGATCTCCCGCTCCTCCTGAGACGGCTTGATAAAGGTTCTTCCTATATAGCTGTTCTTGTGAAATACCGGCCTGAAAGGGATGCCTGATTCCAGTGAATAGCCTACGGCAGCGGTGATGCCTGATTCAGGAACACCTGTTACTATATCTGCTTCAACGGGATTATGCCTTGCGAGCGACCTTCCTCCGTTAATCCTTGCGTTGTATACCTCTATACCATCGATACACGAATCGAGCCTTGCAAAATAAATATATTCAAAGATACAGTGGGCCTTCGTTTTCTGGACAAGCGATGTATCGGATGTTATTGAGTATTCGGTTACCGTGATCACCTCACCGGGTTCAATATCACGTACATATTCGGCTCCGACTGCATTAAGAGCGGCGCTTTCCGAGGCAAGAACATATCCGGTATCAAGCTTTCCGAGGCACATAGGCTTAAGTCCCAGAGGGTCTCTTATTCCCACGAGCTTTTTGGGGCTCATGACTATTATCGCATATCCGCCCTTAAGCTCACGGGACACATTCATCACAGCCTCTTCTATGGATGCTGTGCGCAGTCTTTCCTTTACTATTCTTGTGGCTATCACCTCTGAGTCGGAGGTGCCCTGGAAGGTCGATCCTTCCTGTTCAAGCTGCCTGCGGATCAGGGCTGCATTTCTTATATTCCCGTTATGCACAAGAGCGAGGGTTCCTTTCAGATACTTGAGATAGAACGGCTGGGCATTCTGGATATTGCTTGCTCCCGTCGTTGAGTATCTGACATGCCCTATGCCGATATTTCCGGTCAGCGTACTCAAAACATCTTCATGGAAGACCTCGCTTACGAGTCCCATTCCCTTATGTGTATTAATGTTTCCTTTGGCACCGTAGGTGTCGCATACAGCGATTCCTGCCGATTCCTGCCCTCTGTGCTGAAGAGCATTGAGCCCGTAATATATTTTACGCGCAACGTTGATTCTCTCTTTATCAAAGATACCGAATACCCCGCATTCCTCTCTTGGTTTATCTGTCATGTTCATTCTCCCTGAAATATTTCATAAGGGGTACCGTTTGCAGAGTATTCCTTATGATATTGCATGTTCCGTGTATTACTCCGGTTTTATCCTGTGCTGTCTTTACACTCTGTTTAATTCACAGGTTCAGTTTCAGGCTTGTCCTGTAGGGTCTTTATACTGAGTATAGCGGCGCAGAAAGGAGCACTGCGCCGCCGGACAAAGGATTTATAGTAGAGGGGCAAACCCTGAACTATCATCAGACGATATTCCTGTTATACTCGTATTTCTATAAAGATTCATTCCATAAATTTCTTTCACTAAATATCATTCTGCGAAATATCTCTGTTGAATGCTTTACTCTACATCCTTAAGAGCCTCCAGGTCTTCCTCTCCCGTTCTTATCTTGATGACTTTCTCTACAGGATATACGAAGATCTTACCGTCGCCGATATGACCGGTGTAGAGAGCTTTCTTGGCTGCGTCGATAACATCCTTGATCGGAACATTACCTATGACAACCTCAACCTTAACCTTCGGGGTAAGGGTTGCATCAACCTCAACTCCACGGTATTTCGCACCGCCGCCCTTCTGGACGCCGCAGCCCATGACCTGAGTCACCGTCATGCCTGTTATGCCGGCTTCGTTGAGCATCTTCTTAAGCACATCGTATCTTGACAGCTTCGCAATGATAACGACCTTGTTCATTCCGGTATCGATGAACGGCTGTGTTACAACAGGAACTGCAGCGTTGATCTTCGCGGGCGTTGCCTGATCGTACTCACCGACACCAAGATCTGTGTTCTCGTTTACTTCCATAGTCATCGTGTTTGCTATATCCATGATCGCAAAGCCCGAATAAGCCGAATCAAGGCCGTGCTCCGTACTGTCAAGACCCTGGATCTCTTCCTCCTCAGATACCCTGAGTCCTATGGTCTTTTTGATGATCGTGTAAGCAATGATTATGGTAACAACAGTCCAGACAATGGTAACAGCCATTCCGCCGAGCTGCTTGATGAGCTGTCCTGCTCCTCCGCCGTAGAAGAGACCTTCTTCAATACCTGCCACTGCAAAGCCGGGCGCTGATGATGTTGCAAAAAGACCTACCGCTACCGTACCCCAGATACCATTCATCATATGTACCGCAACAGCACCTACCGGGTCGTCAACGTGTACAACATTATCAGTAAACCATACACCGAATACTACTAAAAGACCGCCTACAAGACCTATGATCGCCGCTCCTGCACAGTCGGTAACATCACACGGTGCCGTGATGGCCACAAGACCTGCAAGTGAAGCGTTCAGACACATTGAAACATCGGGCTTGCCATATTTGATCCAGGTAAAGATCATACAGGTTACGGTTGCCACTGCGGGAGCCACCGTTGTTGTAAGGAAGACGGAACCCAAAGTGGGAATATCCGTTGCTGCAGCTCCGTTGAAGCCGTACCATCCAAACCAGAGAATGAAAACACCAAGTGCGGCCACTACAAGGTTATGTCCCGGAAAAGCGTTGACTTTTACTATTTTTCCTGATTTATCCTTTGTGAATTTACCGATACGGGGACCTAACATCCATGCGCCGATCAGGGCACAGATACCGCCTACCATATGAATACAGTTACTGCCTGCGTAATCGTGGAAGCCCCACTGTGCCAGGAAGCCGCCGCCCCAGGTCCAGTGAGCCTCGATCGGATAGATGATCGCAGAGATCACTGCCGAATACACACAGTATGCGGAGAACTTGGTCCTCTCAGCCATCGAACCGGATACGATCGTTGCTGTTGTCGCACAGAACACAAGGTTAAATACGAAGGATGAATAATCGAAATCCGCGAAATTCGTAAACACATCAAAGGTAAAACGTCCCAGGAAACCGCCAAGCATGTTCTCGCCGAGCATTATCGAAGCACCGCAGATGAACCACATAACCGTTCCTATGCAGAAGTCCATAAGGTTCTTCATTATAATGTTTCCCGAGTTCTTAGCCCTGGTGAAGCCGGCCTCGCACATCGCAAAGCCTGCCTGCATCCAGAATACAAGCGCTGCTCCGATAAGGAACCATACGCCAAACACTTTCTCATCCAGAATACCCATCATTTCTTCCATAATATTTCTCCTCTCTTCATGTCATTTAAAGTGGTCTTAAGATATTTCATATAATGACAAAGGCGCCAACCGATCGGGTTGACGCCTTTGTCTGTTTAAATATTCATTCGCAATTCCGTGCTGCTTCGCATCACTTCCTGCTCATGTTGGGGCGGGTTAATAAACCTTTCATACTTACACAAGCAAGCTTGTGACGTTTTCAGGTTTTTAACCCCGGAATTACACGTAGAACAGAATATCTTCATACTTCGGATATGGGAGTATTCCGTCGGGAAGGTATACCTCCAGCGAATCCGCCACACTTCTTACCTGCTCCATATCCTTAAGGATCTCATCATGATAGAACCTGGCCTGTGCCAGTGAATCCTCCATACTTTCGGCCTTGTCCGTATCATCGGAAAGCTTGCCCACAAGATCGAACAGCCTGTCATATCCGTCGCTTAAGATCCTTATCATCTTCATATCCGCCTTGCAGCCAAGATGTGAATCAAGTGCAGATTTTGCGGTTACCGATGCAGTCAGCTGATCCGCGTACTCACCGACCGCAGGCATGAACTCTGTAAGTACCATATCCTTAAGAGTCAGGCTCTCGATATGAATAGTCTTGGAGTAATTCTCAAGCAGGATCTCATATCTTGATTCAAGCTCGCTCTCCGAGAAAATATGATGCTTTTCAAACAGAGCCTTATTCTTATCGGCAACGAAGGCCGGAAGGGCTTCCGGTGTGGATCTTAAGTTGTACAGCCCTCTCTTTTCTGCCTCCTTAACCCACTCGTCTGTATATCCGTTACCGTTGAAGATCACTCTCTCATGAGCCGTTATAGACTCTTTTACAAGCTCATGAACAGCCGACTCGATCCCATCCTCCGGAACATCCTTAAGCTTCTCATAGAACCTTCCAAGTACTTCCGCTACCGCGGTGTTAAGGATCACATTCGGACCCGATACGGATAACGAGGATCCGAGCGATCTGAACTCGAACTTGTTACCTGTAAAGGCAAACGGTGAAGTCCTGTTCCTGTCGGTATTATCCTTTGTAAAGTGCGGCAGAACCGTAGTTCCGATGTTCATCTTTGTTGTTCCGCTCTTTTCAAAGAAGGTGTCATTTTTAATGGATTCAACCACCTTCTCAAGCTCTTCTCCGAGGAAGATCGAAATGATGGCCGGAGGTGCCTCGTTGGCTCCCAGTCTGTGATCATTCCCGGGACTTGCAACGGATACTCTCATAAGATCGGCATATTCATCCACTGCTTCTATTATCGCTGCCAGGAAGATAAGGAACTGTGTATTGTCGGCCGGTGTCTTGCCCGGATCAAGCAGGTTAACTCCGGTGTTTGTGATCATTGACCAGTTGTTATGCTTACCGGAACCGTTGATACCTGCGAAGGGTTTCTCGTGGAGCAGACATACAAGGTCATGCTTCTCAGCCACTTTTTTCATTATTTCCATCGTCAGCTGGTTGTGATCGACCGCTATATTTGTCGTATCGAATACCGGAGCAAGCTCATGCTGGCAGGGTGCCACTTCATTGTGCTTGGTCTTGGCGGGAATACCGAGCTTCCACAGCTCAAGATCCAGATCATGCATATATGCGGCCACTCTGGGCTTGATCGCTCCGAAATAATGATCCTCCATCTCCTGACCCTTGGGAGGCAGAGCTCCCAGAAGTGTCCTTCCTGTAAATATCAGATCCTTACGCTGCTTATATGCTTCCTTCTCGATAAGGAAGTATTCCTGCTCGGGTCCCACCGTGGTGGATACGCCCGTAACATCTGTCTGTCCTATCTTGTTAAGTACTCTTGTAGCTTCCTTTGAAAGCGCATCCATAGATCTTAGAAGCGGTGTCTTCTTATCCAGCGCTTCACCTGTGTACGAGCAGAAGGCTGTCGGGATATACAGGGTTCCGTCCTTGATAAATGCGGGTGATGTGGGATCCCATGCCGTATAGCCTCTTGCCTCGAAGGTCGCCCTCAGTCCGCCCGAAGGGAAGCTCGAAGCATCAGGCTCGCCCTTCACGAGCTCCTTGCCGGAGAAATCCATGATGACCTCCCCGTTTCCTACGGGTGTGATGAAGCTGTCATGCTTCTCCGCCGTGAAGCCGGTCATAGGCTGGAACCAGTGAGTGTAATGTGTTGCTCCGTTCTCAACTGCCCACTCCTTCATGGCTACCGCAACCGAATTGGCCACATCAAGCTCCAGATGTGTATTATTCTCAATGGTCTTCCTCAAAGCTTTGTAAATATCCTTGGGAAGCTTGTCTCTCATGACCTTGTCATTAAATACGAGACTCCCGTACAGTTCAGGTATCCTTTGTTCTTTGTTCATGTTAGTCTCCTCCTTTTTGCTTTTATAAAGAAAAAGGTGCCAACTTTTCTGAGCTGACACCATTGTCTTTTGAAAACACATCATAAGGTTATCACGTTTTTATAAAGAAAAATCGCCTCGGAAATATTTCCGAAGCGACCTTGCTTACATGAGAAATTATAAACTAATACGTAAATAAGTCAATATAGTAAAATTTTCAAATTTTTCAAGCAATTTTGAATAAATTTCGTAATTTTACACAATCATGAATATCCCATTAGCGACTCATCCACCGCCCCGGCGGCTGCCTTACCCTCACTTATTGCCCATACGACAAGTGACTGGCCGCGGTGCATGTCACCTGTAGTAAATACACGGTCACGGCTTGTAGCGTATGCGCCTTCTGCCGTAGCCACGTTGGTTCTTCCGTTTATATCCACCTTAAACGCATCGGTCACATATTTCTGCGAACCCAGGAAGCCGGCTGCGATAAGCACAAGATCAGCCTTAAGTTCACCTTCGCTTCCCTCTACCGGAACCATCTGCATGCGTCCCGTTGTCTCATCCTTCTTCGGGGCAAGCTTAACGGTCTTAACCGATGTAAGATTACCCTTCTTATCCTTTACGAATTCAGTAACAGTCGTTTGGTAAACTCTCGGATCGGAACCGAACATGAATATGGCCTCCTCCTGACCGTAATCCGTCTTAAGGATCTTCGGCCATTCGGGCCAGGGATTGGAGACGGCACGGCTCTCGCAGGGCTTGGGCATCATCTCAAGCTGTATGACTGATGCGGCGCCCAGCCGTATCGACGTTCCGACACAGTCATTCCCCGTATCTCCACCACCTATGACAACCACGCTCTTACCCTTAAGGCTCTTAAACGAGAAATCCTTCTTGTCGAAGATCTTCGAATAATCATATCCTTCATCGATTATATTCTTTGTAACCTCTGTAAGAAAATCAACCGCGAAATATATTCCCTTCGCATCTCTTCCGGGTACGTTTATATCCCTTGGATTGGCTGCACCGCAGGCAAGGATCACACGGTCATATTCCTTGAGCAGTTCGTCTGCCGTTACATCATTGCCTACATCGACACCGTACTTAAAGATAATACCGCTCTCCTCCATCAGGCTTATCCTTCTGTCAATAACACGCTTATCGAGCTTCATATTGGGTATTCCGTATCTTAACAGACCGCCTGCCCTGTCCCGTCTTTCGTATACGGTAACCAGGTGACCTCTCTTGTTGAGCCAGTATGCGGCCGACAGACCTGAAGGACCGGAGCCTATTACGGCAACCTTCTTCCCTGTACGTACTGCGGGCTTATCCGGCTTCACAAGACCGTTGGCATATGCATACTCAATTACCGTCTTCTCATTTTCCTTCGTTGATACGGGATCCGAGTGTACCGAAACCGTGCATGCAGCCTCACACAGAGCGGGACATACCCTCGAGGTGAACTCCGGGAAGCAGTGTGTCTTGGACAGCCGTATATATGCCTGCTCAAGGTTCCCGTGATATACATAGTCGTTTATTTCCGGTACAAGATTGTGCAGGGGACAGCCTGACGCCATTCCTGCGATCATGGTGCCCGCCTGACAGAACGGAACCCCGCATGCCATACATCTTGCGCCCTGAAGCATCTGTTCCTTTGTAGGGAGCAGAACGTGAAATTCATCGAAATCCTTTATTCGTACAGAGGGCTCTCTTACAGCACCCTCTTTTCTCTCATATTCCATAAATCCTGTCGGTTTACCCATAATATTCCTCCTTTTGTTTGCAGTACATGTTCAGAACAGGCCGGAGTGAAGCGTAGACCCGCTTGCTGTGGATTCTTTATGGCATTACCTGTTTTGAACAATTACTATTTGTCATAAGTCTGCGGATACCTTATTTCTGCATGCATTTCCTTGTTTGCATTAGGAAAGTCATAGAATAGCGAATTTCATCAGAAATTCGGTATTCGTACTGGACCAGGCTCTGCTGAAAGCAGAGGCGTGTCATGCGGAACGCATGATTTCCGAATGCATTTCCTTGTTTGCATTCGGAAAGTCATAAAAAAAAACGCCCCGGATATTCCGAAGCGTCTTTGCTAACAATACTAATTATATGTCACAGATGTTTAATGTCAAGGGCAACATTTACAATTTCATGATATTTCTGATCATATCTTCAAGTGCCCGGGCCTGAATGGGCTTTGTAAGGAATTCATCAAAGCCCTCCGAAAGATACATCTCCCGGGCTCCAAGGATAGCATTTGCAGTGAGCGCCACAACGGGAGTCTTCTTTTCACTGCCGCGGTTACGCTCTCTTTCACGATACAGTCTGAGTGTTTCGATACCGTCCATTTCAGGCATCATATGGTCAAGGAAGATAATGTCATAATCCCTCTCTTCAGTAAGCTTAAGCATATCCTTACCGCTGTATACTTCGTCTATCGTCATTCCGGAGTTCTTTAACAGGAGCGCGAATACACGGCAGTTAACCTTGCTGTCGTCAACCACAAGTATCTTAACACCCGGAGCGTGCAGGGTTTCTCCATCTGTATTTTTATTATCTTCTGTTTTCCTTATACTGCTGAACTCACCTATGGGGGTCGGATCGATCACTCTCTGCTTAATGGTAAAAGAGAACCTGGACCCGCTCCCGTATACGCTCGAAACCTCAAGCCCGGAGCCCATCAGGGAAAGCAGTGACCGGGTAATGCTCAGGCCCAGGCCGGTTCCTTCGATGTTGCGGTTCCTGTCTTCCTCGAACCTTTGATATTCACCAAAAAGACGGTCAAGGTCTTCGGGCTTTATCCCTATTCCCGTATCCTCGACAACGAAGGTCAGCTTTATTAATTCGTAATCCAAGTCGCCCTTAACGGAAAACCTGATACTGCCTTCATTCGTATATTTCACCGCATTGCTTAGAAGATTAACAAGTATCTGTCTTATCTTCCTCTCATCACCGGACAGCCTGACCGGAATGGAACTGTCGATATCGACATTCAGGTCGAGCTTCTTCTCACTTGCTTTAAGAGTGATCATGTTGATGCAGTCATATATAAGCCGGGAAGTTTCATACTCGGCATCTATAAGCTCCATCTGCCCGGCGCGTATCCTGGAAAGATCGAGAATATCGTTAACCAGGGAAAGAAGTGTTTCACCGGCACTTTTTATATCTCCCGAATAACGGCGGATTTCCGGCTCGGTGCTTTCACGCAGTATCATTGTATTCATGCCGAGCATGGTGTTTATCGGCGTACGGATCTCATGGGACATATTGGCAAGGAAACGGGCTTCTGCTTCACTGGCCATTTCGGCAGCTCGCTTATCCCTGTTGATCTTCATCAGGTCCTGAAGCGTATTGACTATTGAAATTATCAGCATGTAAATGAGTCCGACGGAAAGGAGTGTCGTATGGAACTGGTCGTTCTTCATGAAATATATGATTATCTGGCCTACTGAAGCAATTACTATTCCAAGCATGCCCATAGCAACCAGAGGGTATTCCTTAACGCGCCCGGTAAACAGGTCTTTAACCATTGTTCCTATGATTATTGCAATGGTTATGAAGCATGTTACAGCCATTGCCGTAAAGCTTTCGGAAAAATCAACCAGCCTGAAGACATGAAGGAAAAGACACACCGCACAGTCGATCACCGCAATATATCCTGCGATAGTGTACAGTTTATGGTACTTTTCCTTCTGTATGATATCCATATAGATGATAAAGGGAATGGGTAACAGAAGCAGCGCCGCAAAGGTCATGTTGTTTATGACGGATACGGCCGGGAAAATAAGCTGGCGCACCTGGATATTGGCTACCAGCCAGACCGCTACGAGAGTTATTGCACACCCAAGGTACATAAGGGTAAGCTTGCGATGCTGAAAAATACCCACAAAGAAGCATACCACCGTACTGAGAAAGCCCAGCAGAAGAGTCAGAAACGCTACTGTTATCTCAAGCCCGAGTTCCCTGGCAAGCGTATACCATATATCCATCCTGCTTCCCATGGTGACCGGATAGAATACGCCTGAAAATGTCGAATCGGTCACTGCTTCAACAGTGAGGTATTTACCGGCATCTCCGGGTTTTAGGTCACAGAATACATATGCGGGTGATGTGTACTTCCCGATATAGCGGGTATCCTTGGTTGAGTACTCTATCCTCAGTTCATCGCCGACATACATCTTAATATCCTGCCTGGCGGTGTGAAAACACAGGCTCTCGTTATTTACCATGTCTTCATCGATCAAAGTTCTTATGACCACCTTCTCTCCGCGTTCAACATCGAGATTGACAGGCAGTGTGATCTCGGTTACCGATCCGTCATTGTGTATCCATTCCCATACGCCGTCATAATTCTCCTTATGGTAATCATTGTTAGGCGCGTCTTTGGGAAAGAAAATGCTGCCGATAATAAAATAACCGAATATCAGTACGAAAAAAACAGTGAAGCAGATCTTGATAGTTTTCATGTATTGTTAAGCCCTTATCTATGGCCTCAAAGAGGCTTCCACATCCGGTTTCATCTCCGGGGTGCTTCAGCAAAGCTTTATCCACCGTCACCCCTGATATGGATTGTAGCATATAAACCCGGCCGGGACAACGGTGATACAGAAGAAGAATTTTCCCAACTACCAGATAAGGTCTTTTGCATGCATGGGCCACGAATTGATCCTTATACTTGAGATCTTCCCGTCCCTGACCCGCACGACCCTGTTGGCCATTTTAGCGATCTCCACATTGTGGGTAACCATGACAACGGTAGTTATTTTTTCGCTGATAAGCTTCTCTATAAGTTCAAGGACCTCCTGGCCGGTAGAAAAGTCAAGAGCTGCCGTTGGCTCGTCTGCAAGTATTATGCGGGGTCTTTTAACGATCGCCCTTGCGATGGAAACCCTCTGCTGCTGACCGCCGCTCATCATGGACGGATAGTTGTTTGCTCTGTCCGAAAGCCCCACCATGTCAATAGCTTCCTTTGAGCTTCCCGAATTTTTACACAGCTCCGCGATAAACTGCACATTTTCCAGCGCCGTCAGATTGGGCATAAGATTGTATGCCTGGAAGATAAATCCTATGGAATCGCGCCGGAAATCCACCAGCTCCTTGTCGCTTGGGTGGGAAAAATCTTTTCCGTCAACGGATATAGAGCCGCCTGTCGGGCTGTCCATTCCGCCAATAATATTGAGCAGTGTTGACTTTCCGCATCCGCTCTCGCCCAGAATGACCAGAAGCTCGTTTTCATATATATCCAGATCTATCCCCTTTAGGATATGTATGACATCAAGACCTGAGGGATAATCCTTTGTTATGCTCCGAAGGGACATTATTGCCTTTTTGTTAACATCCGGCGCATAGCTGTATCCCTTCTCATCCATAAGAAGGGAAGCCAATCCGGCAAAAGAATGAATAAGTGATATATCATCTTCCGAATACCTCTCGTTCTCAGGTCTGTTAAAGATCTCCACACAGCCGATCACTTCTTTCCGAAGCTGCATTGGCATAAACAAAAGATTCTTAACCTCGATCCCCGTTATCTCATCCTTGCCTGCGGGAAATCTGTCATCCCCGGATGTATCGTAGATCACTGCGGGCTCAAAGCTGTTACAGGCTGCTCCTACAAGTCCCTGACCGTATTCGATGGAAAATCCCGTAATGTCTGTTTCTCCGATCGACAGGATACTGTAGATGCGCCCTGAATCACGGTTTTTAAGCCACATTGCTCCCGCTTCGGCATGCATTTCCTTCATAAGAGTCTCCATAGCATCGGAAATGTTGCTTTCCAGGGCCACCCCCGGATCACCCTCCAAAAGCTGCATTATTTTGTATAATATCCGGATGTTTTCTTGTTTAAATGCCATGATCTCCTCCGTTTAATACTTATTGATATCCGTAAGCGGAACCTTATTTACCTTCCTGAATGCGATAAAGTTAATGATGACGGAAAACAGGACATTTATCATAACCGATGCCGTCCATGCAAGAATAAACGGCCGGCGCACAAACATAAATGCATCTGTTTCAATATTTTTGATAATGATACCGGTGACGGGCATGCCAACTGCCAGTGCAGTCACAATAGCCAGAAGACCGGTAAGGATCACTTCTCTTGCAAGATAACCGATGACCTGTGAGTTATAAAATCCGTTCACACGCATTGTAAGAAGCTCTCTCATCCTGTGAGCCACAAGAATATTGCTTAAGTTCAGCAGGATCATGAACGACAGCATGATCGAGAAGAGGATAACTATGACGACCACGGAATTATAGACACTGACTACCGCGAGATTACGATCCCTCAGATTACTGGTCAGTTCCGCCGAGGAAACGCCCGGAAGCTCTGCCAGCCGGTTCCTTAAGGCCGCGGCATCGGCGCCGGTACCGTTGATCTTGATATAATAGGTATTGTATACAGGGGCTGTTCCAAGCTGTTTCATGTAATAATCCTTAGTCATTATCATGGTCTTACCGGCATAGAGCATGAATATCCCCTTTACGGAAACCTCCGAATAAGTCAGTTCCCCACTGACAAGACTGACTGTACTGCCCACGGAAAGACTGTTTTTATCCTCCATTTCCCTGGTCACAAGAACACCGTCATCAAAGACATTTATTTCTTTCCCTTTGGGGTCTTTCAGTACATAAAATCTTCCAAACTCATCCTTGTCATCTACACAGATCATGCTTGTGAGAACCTGCGAGCCTCCCTCGGATATCACTCCCGCGGTAATGGGCAGATAAAGCGTGTCGTAAGGAGCCAGCTCCTGCTTTATCACTTCTTTTTCTTCATCCGTTATTGTTCCGGATTCCGTTAACGTCAGGTCAAATTGCCAGATGTTATGCATCTGTCTTGCCAGAGCCCCTTCATAGGCAAGCTTTATATCAATTCCGAAACCGACAAGAAATACACACATGACGATTGTGACCACAGAAACGATCTCCCGTCCTATGTCCGTGAACAGATTGTTGATTATAAGATTCAGATAAATACTCTTTGAAAGCGATCTGCCGGCCTTTTTCCTGTATCTTGCGACCGGTTCGTTTCCGCTTATCAATCCTACAGCCGAGCATCTTATGTATCTGTGGCATGACCAGAGAACAGCAATTACGGTTATCATCACTTCAAGTGAAGGCAGAAGTATTATCATGAAGATATTATGTCCTGTATTGTCAAGCGGGAAGGCAAGATTGTTTTTCATTGTGTTGATAAGAAATCTCTCTATGACAAAAGCTCCCCCGATACCCGTGAGCGCACCGATAAGAGCGGCGGATACACCAAAGACAAGGTACTTTCTCATGATCTCGGATTCGTACATTCCGAAAGCCTTGCAGGTTCCGATCTGGGCTTTCTGTTCCTCTATGATAATAGTCATGGTGAAAAAACATACTATCGCTATTATCGATGCATATAAAGGAGTAAAGGCTCCGAAGAAGCCCTCCAGTGATGATATGAACGACTTGGTCTGGACATACGGAAAGTTGACATCCCTTGTCTGGACTATGGAATTAAGCGGTGAGTTCCGTACTTCATCAAGCTGTGTCTTAAGCTCCGAAAGCTTCTCGCCGGATTCCTTTTTGGCATCTTCATATTTCCGGTTGGCATCAGCCAGTTTATTCTTGCCATCTGCTTTCCCGGCGGCATATTCATCCTTTGCCTTTTTAAGCTCATCCTCAAGCTCCTTAAGAGTTGCTTCACCCTCTTTTGTTTTTTCCTCAAGCTGCGCTCTTGCATCCGCAAGCTTTCTTGCACCGTCGGCCTTTTTTTCCTCAAATTCTTTTCTTGCGTCCTCAAGCTGCTTTTGCGCTTCCGCTTCCTTGCTGTCAAATTCGGCCTGAGCATCCTCAAGCTGTTTTTTTCCTTCTTTGTAAGTGCTCCATCCCTCATCAAGTTTCTTTCTGGCTTCATTAAGCTGTTCTTTTCCGAGTTCATACTTGTTCCTGTAATCCTCAAGCTGTTTTTCCCCGTCCTCTATTTTGGCGAGCAGGGTTCTGAAGTCAGATATTCTCACTACATCTTCAAATTCCTTCAATTTTTCACGGTTAATGGTCCTTGTCAGTTCATCATAAATGTCCAGCACGGCATAGCATCTTGAAACAGTATCTTTTCCCTTGCAATTCTCAAGCCGGTATATGAGTTCCTCTATTTTGGAGCTGATCGGGTCTGATAATATAATATCATCATCCGGTTCTGTCAGCTCGTCTGTTATGAGTTCATCATTTAACAGCTCCGGAGTGTCATCTTTAGTTACATCATCCACCGGATCCTCGCCGGATTCTATAGTCAGATCATCCCACGTCTTCCTTTCGACTTCGATATCCCCACTTAAGACTTCGATATCTTTATTTTCCGGAAGCGCTTCCGTGATTTCAATGATCTCCGTGTCAGCCGGATCGATCATATCCCTCGTTTGTGAAAGAGTAGAGGATATTTTTTTAAGTATGCCGATCATTTGGTCTATCCTTAAAGCGTTTACCTTACCGTTTATCTGACTTAAGGCACTTTCATACAACTCAAGACCCTTATCCAGCTCTTCCTTTCCCTGCGCAAGCTTCCGTTCTCCCTCACTGTATTCGGCCTCTTTTTCGTTAAGTGTTTTTTCGCCCTGCTCAAGCTCCTTATAGCCCTCGGCCAGCTCTTCTTTAGCTTTGGCCAGCTCTTCTTCCATCTGTTTTTTTGCATCTGCAAGCTGCTTTTCTCCATCTTCTGACAGGGTATTGTATTCTTTTTCGCCTTCTTCTATTTTTCTTTCGGCTTCGGCAAGCTCCTCCTCTCCCTGGGCTCTTAATTCGTTCAGTTTTTTTTCTCCGTCCTCTATCTGTTTCTTTGCATCGGCCAGGGTGTCATTATATTGTGCCGTTGCTTCATCAAGCTCACTTTTTCCTTTCTCAAGCTCCTCATCCACCCTGTGCTCCGCGTTTTCATATTCTTTATCGAGCTCCTCATTAAGCGAAACGCTCCTGACCTCCAGCATGGAATCGGCTTCACTCTCAAGAACCTCTTTTATCTTGCCGCTTAACGATTTGTAAGCACTCTTAAAGGTATTTCCCGTAATATCGGCATCCACAAGAATATTGGAATAGTCAAAAGACAGCCCGGAGGTGTCAAAGCATGACAACGGAATAACGATATAATCTGTATCTATGTTGACCATATAGTCGGGGTGCGAAGCCACTCCCGTTATCCTGAATCTGTTATTTGACAGGATCCCTTCAAACCTTGTTGCCGAGATGTTTATCTCGATTTCGTCGCCTGTCTTTGCTCCGAGCTTGCCAAGGGCACTGTAAGAAACAGCGCATTCATCAGGCGCTGACGGAAGTGCCCCCTGCGTTACGGTGGGGACACTGATCCTGTCGGTTATTGAGATCAGAGTTATTCCCGTGCTGTTCTCTCCCTTGGTAGCGATCCCCGCTACACTGATCTGACCTTCGGCGTCATTTATATGCTCAAGGTTCTTAACCCGTTCGATCTCGTCCTCTTTGATACCGATATTACTCGATATATCGAAGTCCTTGAAATTCTGTCCTGTAATATAAGCATTGCCGGCTTTTGTTACGGTGGCCGAACCAAAATAAAGTCCGAGTATAAGGGTTGTCCCGATGAAGACTATCGTAACAATGGACAGCCAGGATACTATTCTTTTTCCGATATTGCGCAGTGCGTCTTTAAGCCATATTTTTCGCATCTGAGATGATCAATCGATTAATTTAAGATTATTGTAACGTAACTATTCAGAACAGGTAATGTCATAAGGTTATGTGCTGTTCTGAATAGTTACATAATATCACATTTTTGGCCGTAAGTGGCAATTGGATATAGTACAAAATTTTTAAGACGAAAATTTTTAAGAATCCCGAATTTCTGATGAAATTAACTATTCTGTAGCTAAGATGATAAAAATGCGATATAATCTCAGAAGACTGATTTTCTGGTTTGGGGAAGACATTTAGTGAAACATCCTGTATATCTTATAATAAAAAAAATCGCATCCCTTCTAACACCGGTATATAAAACAGAGGGGACGGATGATCTTCCTGAGGGTCCTAAAGTTTTTGTCGGCAACCACTCTCAGGCCTATGGTCCCATTGCCGCAGAACTGTATTTTCCGGGAGAGCATTACATCTGGTGCATCAGTGATATGATGGAAAAAGACAAGGTGGCTGATTATGCCTACAGGGACTTCTGGTCACAAAAGCCGGCTTATTTAAGACCTTTTTACAGGCTGCTTTCATATATGCTTCCCGGGATTTCAAGGATTGTTTTTACAAATGCCGGAACAATACCGGTATATCGTGATACCCGTATCCTGAAAACCTTTCAGCTTTCCTGTGACAGGCTTAATGAGGGAGCTTCGGTTGTCATTTTTCCCGAAGAATATACAGAGTATAATAATATCGTACACAGATTCCAAAGAGGCTTTGTCCGTATCGGCAGGTATTTCTACAGGCAGACCGGGAAGTGTATCCCGTTTGTACCCGTTTATGTTTGCCCTAAGCTTGGGAGGCTTGTTTTTGGTAAGCCGGTACTCTATTCACCTGACAACGCTATGGATGCTGAGGCCGAAAGGATATGCTCATACCTTCAGGACAGTATTTCGGAGCTTGCTTATAAAATGCAAAGACACCATGTGGTGCCATATCCGAATGTCTCAAGAAAGGATTATCCGCTTAACGAGAGAATTAAATGAAAACACCAGTTATTGATTACAAAAAATTACGTTTGACGAATATTGCAGGCAGGGAATACCGTCATCTGCTGCTGCTCATCGGGTGGCCTGTATATTTTTTCATGTACTTTGTTACGGAAAGGCTCATACCGGAAAGCAGATGCCATGTTGTTCACAGTGTTATCGATGATCTCATCCCATTTAATGAATATTTTGTACTGTTCTATGTTTCATGGTACTTTTTTATGGTTTGGTCACTGCTTGTTTTTATGCTTTATGATATAAAGAGCTTCGTAAAAGCTCAGAGTCTGATAGTCGGTATGCAGATAACAGCGGTTGCCACATATATCATATGGCCCTCGGTACATTATCTGAGACCGGATCATTTTGAACATTCCAATCTCTGCACATGGCTTTTGGGGGTCATTTATTCAAGTGATACTCCGACGGGAGTATGTCCTTCGCTCCATGTGGGTTATACACTGGCAATACTGTCGGCATGGTATAAGGCAGGGGATGTTAAGCTGTCAAAAAAAGCATTTGTAACGGTCTGGGCATTGCTTATATGTATTTCGGTATGCTTTGTTAAGCAGCATTCCTTTACGGATGTATGGGCGGCACTGGTTTTATATCTATTTCTTGAAATGATTACACTATTTGGGAGGAAATTGAAAATTGGGAAAACGCAGACTGGGTGACAGAAATGACGCTACGCTTATCAGGGATATTGATGCCATGCATTATATAATGCCGCTTATCATGCCAAACAGGTGTGATAATGAGGCACATATGAAGCTTTCCGTAGATATCTCATTAACCGAGAAATATGTCAGGGAATACAATAGAAATCACCCTGATCAGTGGATATCCGTTTTTGATATCGTAATAGCCGCAGCGCTTAAAATGATAAGGCTGAGGCCGCATGCCAACCGCTTTATCACAAATAACAATATTTATCAGAGAAACAATATTTCAGCCGCCTTTACCGTAAAAAAAGACTTCCGGGACGATGGTGATGAAACGCTTGCAAGGATCGAGGTTGACGATAACGATGATCTTGAGAGCATAATACAAAAAGTCAGGAGCAGGATAGCCCTGTGCAAGATTCAGGACGATGAGGCTACCGATGCCATGAATCTCATTAAGAAGATCCCCGGTAAGCACATTGTCGGCATGATCGCAAGATTTCTGGACCGGCACGGATGGATGCCACAGTCCATTATTTCGGGAGATCCTTACCAGTCCTCGGTAGTTCTTGCCAATCTGGGTTCTTTGGGTATGGATATCGGATATCACCATCTGATAAACTGGGGTACTACCTCTTTATTCATAATCGTGGGCTCAAAGAAAAACAGGAACCGGTTAAACAAGGACGGAACCGTTACCACAAAAAGAGAGCTGGATCTTGCCTTCACTATAGACGAAAGAATATCCGACGGCTTCTACTACGCCCGTTCATTGAGACTGATAAAAACACTGATAGAAAACCCGAAGCTTTTGGAAGGTCCCCTTTCCAGGGAACTGTAGCGAAATGACCGGGTAATTCCGCTGCAGTTCCTAAATCACCTCAGATCAGAGGATATGTGGAACAGGCTTTGGAGCCTGATTATGTGTGCTTGCGTAGAAGGCTTCGATCTGTGCTTCTTCGTAGGACATACCCTTCTCCTCGAACTGACCCGTCAGGATCATCAGCTTCCTGTAATCCTCGGGGATTATCTTCTTAAATCTGGGAAGATAAGCATCGAAATTATCGAGGATATCCTTAGCCTTAAGCGAACCGGTATAATTGTAATGCTTCGTGAGCATTCCCTTTAATTCATTACAGTCATTCTTATTCTCAACCGGCTCCATGAGCACAAGATCCCTGTTAAGGTTTCTGTAAAGTGTGTTGTGTTCATCAAGGACATAGGCAACACCGCCGCTCATTCCGGCTGCAAAGTTCTTGCCGGTGGGACCTATGACAACCACGCGTCCTCCTGTCATGTATTCACAGCCGTGCTCTCCCACACCCTCAACTACGGCATATGCGCCCGAGTTCCTGACTGCGAACCTTTCACCTGCCATTCCTTCGAAATAAGCCTCGCCCGAGGTTGCGCCATACAGTGCGACATTACCTATGATTATATTGTTCTCGGCGTCATAGCCCGCATTTTCGGGAGCACGTACTATGATCTTGCCGCCGGACAGTCCCTTGCCAATGTAATCGTTGCTGTCACCGTACAGATTAAGTGTGAGCCCCTTCGGTATAAATGCACCGAAGCTCTGCCCTCCGTGTCCGTGGCAGTCAAGTACGATCGTATCTTCATTAAGTCCTTCGGGCACCTGTCTTGTTATCTCGCTTCCGAGCAGAGTGCCGAAGGTCCTGTCCGTATTTGTAAGCGTGATCTTCTCGCGGCATACCTTTCCCGATCTGATCGCATCCATGACAGATCTCTTATTTAACAGACAGCTCTCATCCTTGGTCTTTTCAAGCTCAAAATCAAATACCCTGGCAGGATCGAATACACGTGCATCCGATTCTTCATACTCAAGGATCCCTGAAATATCTATCTTCGCGGCATTGCCGCCAAGCCCGTCCTTACGTTTAAGCAGGTCTGTACGTCCGGCCATTTCGGATATCGTATGCACTCCGAGTCTTGCCATATATTCCCTTAATTCCTGTGCGATAAAGCGCATGAAGTTCTCCACATATTCCGCCTTGCCGGTAAACCGCTTGCGAAGCTCCGGGTTCTGCGTTGCCACTCCGAAGGGACAGGTATCAAGATTACATACCCTCATCATCGCACAGCCGAGAGTCACAAGAGGTGCAGTTGCAAAGCCGAATTCCTCAGCTCCAAGAAGAGCCGCGATCGCCACATCCCTTCCGCTCATCAGCTTGCCGTCAGTCTCTATTACCACACGGTCCCTTAATCCGTTACGGATAAGCGTCTTGTGGGTTTCTGCAAGTCCCAGTTCCCAGGGAAGTCCCGCATTATGTATGGAGCTTATCGGAGCTGCACCCGTACCGCCGTCGTATCCGGATATAAGGATAACCTGAGCTCCTGCCTTGGCAACGCCGGCAGCTATGGTTCCCACTCCCGCTTCCGATACCAGCTTGACGCTGATACGTGCGTTTTTATTTGAATTCTTAAGGTCGTAGATAAGCTGTGCCAGATCCTCGATAGAGTATATGTCATGATGAGGCGGCGGTGATATAAGGCTTACGCCGGGTGTTGAATGCCTGGTCTTGGCGATCCAGGGATATACCTTGCCGGCCGGAAGATGACCGCCTTCACCGGGCTTGGCTCCCTGTGCCATCTTGATCTGTATTTCCTTTGCACTTACAAGATATTTGCTTGTAACACCGAACCTTCCGCTGGCCACCTGCTTGATCGCAGAGCTGCGGTTTTCAGTGCCGGATCCGGAACCTGAATAGCCCGCCTTATTTCCTTCGCCTTTAAACATACCCGACGATTCCATACGCTCGTCGCTCTCACCGCCCTCGCCGCTGTTTGACTTTCCATGAAGCCGGTTCATTGCAACGGCAAGCGCCTCATGAGCCTCCTCGGATATGGAACCGTATGACATTGCGCCTGTCTTAAACCTTGTAACGATGCTGTCTACGCTCTCGACCTCGGAAATATCTATTCCCTGTTCCGGATAATTAAAATCAATGATACTGCGTATATAGCCTGTCCGCTCACTGTCCACCATTTCGGTATATTTCCTGAACTTGCCGTAATCGCCCTCTCTGGTGGCACTCTGGAGCATATGGATGGTCTGCGGATTGTATCTGTGCTCTTCACCCTGCGAACGCATCTTGTGGCGTCCTATCGAATCGGGGGTCAGATCGGCTTCAAGTCCCAGCGGATCGAACGCCTTCGAATGCTGCTCATCCGCTGCTGTTGCGATATCATCAAGAGAAATACCGCCTATCCTGCTGACCGTACCGGTGAAATATCTGTCTATTACCTTCTGCGATATACCGAGGCATTCGAAGATCTTGGAGCCCTGATAGGACTGCACTGTTGAGATTCCCATCTTCGATGCTATCTTGATTATGCCCCCGAGGACCGCCCTGTCATAGTCATCAACCGCTGCGTAGTAATCCTTATCAAGACTTCCTTCATCTATAAGTTCGCCGATCACCGCATGGGCAAGATACGGATTGACAGCACTCGCACCGTAGCCTAACAGCAGTGCGAAATGATGTACTTCCCTTGGCTCGCCGGATTCAAGCACCAGTGACATGGCAGTGCACTTTTTGGTATCGACCAGATGCTTATGGACTGCAGCAACAGCAAGAAGCGAAGGGATCGCGACATGATTCTCATCAACACCCCTGTCGGAAAGTATGAGTATATTGGCACCCTCGCGGTATACCTTGTCAACCTCGACGAAAAGATGATCAATAACACGAGTTATCGGAGTGCTCTTGTAATACAGTATGGATACCCTGGCCACCTTGAAGCCGGGCCTGTTCATCTTTTCTATCTTGAGAAGGTCAAGATCGGTAAGGATGGGATTCTCGACCTTCAGCATATGGCAGTTATGAGCCTGCTCCTCAAGAAGATTACCGTTCTTGCCAAGGTAGACAGTCGTTGAGGTTACTATCTTCTCCCTGGCAGCATCGATAGGCGGATTGGTAACCTGGGCAAACATCTGCTTGAAATAGTTAAACAACGGTTGATATTGTTTGGAGAGTACCGCTATCGGCGTATCGATACCCATAGCTCCTATGTTTTCGGCACCTGTAAGTGCCATGGTCTCGATGCTTTCCCTGCATTCTTCATAGGTATACCCGAAGGCCTTCTTAAGCTGCTGCTTCTCTCTGTCTGTATAAGAAGTGACTTTGCAGTTAGGGATTTTCAGCTCATGCAGGGTGAGCAGGTTGGAATCAAGCCATTCACCGTATGGCTCCTTATTGGCGTAGTATTCCTTGAGTTCTTCATCGGACACTATTCTGCCCTGTACGGTGTCAATCAGCAGCATTTTGCCGGGATGCAGGCGTTCCTTCTTTAGGATGTGTTCCTCCGGTAATTCCAGAACTCCCACCTCCGATGAAAGTATCAGCCTGTCGTCATCCATTATGTAATATCTTGAGGGTCTCAGACCGTTCCTGTCAAGGATCGCACCCATTACATCACCGTCCGAGAACAGTATCGATGCCGGACCGTCCCAGGGCTCCATCATGGTTGCGTAATACTGATAGAAATCACGCACCTCCTGGGATATCGTATCGTTGTGCGCCCATGGCTCGGGAACCATCATCATGGCGGCCAGCGGAAGGTCGATCCCACTCATAGACAGGAATTCGAGCGTATTGTCAAACATTGCCGAATCGGAACCCCACGCCGGGATAACGGGTAATACCTTGGTCATATCCTCTGAACTGAACATACCGGTATACATGGTTTCCTCACGGGCAAGCATCTTGTCAACGTTACCCTTGATTGTATTTATCTCCCCGTTATGCACCATCATCCTGTTGGGATGCGCCTTTTCCCAGCTGGGGGTCGTATTGGTGGAGAAACGTGAGTGTACCATGGCAATCGCCGACTTATATGAAGCATCGTCAAGATCCGTAAAGAAGGTACGGAGCTGACCGACAAGGAACATTCCCTTGTACACGATCGTACGGCATGACAGTGAGCATACGTAGGTATTGTCGGTACTCTGCTCGAATACACGTCTTATAACATACAGCTTTCTGTCGAAATCCTTATCTGTTTCCGTTTCTTCGGGACGCCCCACGAAGCCCTGATAAATAGCCGGCATACAGTCACGCGCCCGCTTGCCGAGTACTTTCTCATCAACTTTAACTTTACGCCATCCAAGAAAGTCACAGCCCTCTTTTCTTACTATCACCTCAAACATCTTCATGGCGCGCTTCCTTAACAGCTCATCAACCGGAAAGAAGAACATACCTACGCCGTAACCGCGCTTCTTTTGAAGCTCTATACCAAGCTCCTTACATTCCTTTACAAAGAATTCATGGGGGATACGTGTGAGTATGCCTACACCGTCGCCCGTCTCACCGGACGCATCCTTTCCGGCGCGGTGTTCAAGATGTTCAACTATCTTTAATGCATCCGATACCACGGCGTGATCGTCCTTACCGTTTATGTTCACGATAGCTCCGATACCGCAGTTCTCATGTTCATCAAGCATAGCATGGTTCCGGATATCCTCCGGGTTATCATTTAATAAATCCTTTGTCTGATCTGCCATTTATATTTCCTCCTTATGACGGTTTACAGCCTCAAAAAAGCGCCAATCCTGCAATAGGATTGACGCCGTTGTCTTAAAATAAAAAAGAAAATTCACTTTTGCATCCACTGTTTCAACGCTTGACCGGTGCATGGCTCATTCGCCGGAAGCACCGTAGTTACTCAGAACCCTCGCGGACGGGTCGTTCACGTCACAGCCTTCCCATTCTTTATTCGGCATCCAGAAATCCTTGACCATCTGCGACTGCCCCGGGTAATATTTCTCGAATATCTCGCGGTACAGAAGCGACTCCTTGGTAAACGGTCTTGCATGATCATATTTTTTGATCAGCTCTTCATATTCTTTATCAGAATATTTGCCTTCTGCATATTCCTTCAGGTGATCCACCATCGAATGACCCACCGCATCGGAGAATGCCGCCTTCTCCCTCATCAGGATATCATACGGAAGGAAATCACCCTCGAAAGCATGCCTTAACAGGTACTTTCCCTTGTTATAAACATTCATCTTCTTGGCAGGATCTATACTCATGACATATTTAACAAAGTCAAGATCGCCAAACGGTACCCTCGCCTCCAGTGAGTTGACCGATATACATCTGTCGGCTCGGAGTACATCATACATATGTATCTCATGGATACGCTTGACAGCTTCCTTCTGGAATTCCTCAGGCGAGGGTGCAAAATCGGTGTACTTATATCCGAACAGTTCATCCGAGATTTCGCCTGTAAGGAGTACCCTGATATCGGTCTGTTCGTGTATAGCCTTGCAGACAAGGTACATTCCCATGCTGGCTCTTATGGTCGTGATATCGTAGGTTCCAAGAAGCTTAATAACGTTCGGAAGCTCGCGGATAACGTCTTCCTTCGTGATTATTACCTCTGTGTGATCACTGCCCAGATAGTCAGCTACCTGCTTCGCATATTTAAGATCGATGGCATCTGTGTTCATACCGATCGCGAAGGTCTTTATCGGCCTGTCTGACAGCTTGGAAGCTACCGCACATACAAGCGAGCTGTCAAGTCCTCCGCTTAACAGGAAGCCTACCGGAGCATCGGAATCAAGCCTCTTCTCAATACCCTTGACCAGTCTGTCATGAATGTTCCTGCATACTGTATCAAGGTCATCATCCACTACCTTATCGACCCTTGTTATATCGTTGTAGCAGACGAACTCTCCGTCTTTATAATAATGGCCCGGCGGGAACGGAAAGATCTCATCCACCAGTCCGACAAGG
The DNA here is from genome assembly GCA_017458765.1 of Lachnospiraceae bacterium. Lineage (GTDB taxonomy): Bacteria > Bacillota > Clostridia > Lachnospirales > Lachnospiraceae > UBA2868. Next base: position 50,957 of record JAFSZZ010000110.1, read on the forward strand.
TTCTTTGCCTCGGATGCGAATACGATTTCCTTGTCCTTGGCTGCCTTATACTCTTCATCGGAAGTTTTACCTGTTGTACCTGATTTATATGCAATTCTTCCTTCACCTTTTATCCTTTCATCGGTTATTCCTTCATCGGCTCTTATCCTTTCGCCGGTTATTCCTTCATCGGCTGTTATCCCGGACTTCACATGCCCATAATACAGCGGCCGTATGCCGATCGGGTCACGCGCGGCTATGAATGATCTCTCTTTCCCGTCATATATTATGCATGCGAACTCGGCATCCAGCTTCTCAAACATATCCGTACCGTACTGCTCATACATGGGCAACAGCAGCTCACAGTCGGAATCACTCTTAAATGTATAGCCCTTTTTCTTAAGCTCCTCCTTTATGGGACGAAAGCCATATATTTCACCGTTGCAGACAAGGAAATTACTGTTAAGGTTAAACGGCTGCATACCCTCCTCGCTAAGTCCCATTATCGACAGACGCTCAAATCCCATGATTCCGCCCGGAATATCAATTATCCTCTGCATATCCGGCCCCCTCGATATCGTCCTGTCGAAATGTTCCCTGAATTCATCCTTTGTAAGGCTTTTGCCAAGATAACCCATTATGGAACACATTTTTCTTTGCCTCCTTTAATATGTCTCAACTATTCAGAACGACACATATATTATAAATATAGTGCGCCGAGTCATTATCTGAACAGTTGCCTGAATTTACAAAAGAAGAAGGCGCCTCGACTTACGTCGAAGCGCCCTCGCTTACAGTAAATATTATATAAACAGTTTTCCGGTTGTCAAGATTTTTTTTACAAGCTTTTTTACAAGCTTTTATACAAGCTTATTTACAAGCTTTTTTCATAAGCTATTTTTCATAATCTTTTTACAAGCCATTTAATAAACTGATTCTCATAAACTATTTTTTACATATTTGTTTTGGGTTATATATGTTTAGTATCTGTGTGTTTTCTCCGGCGAACACGCAATAATTGGATTTGTCTCGATTTGCGTGTCGAAAAAAATTACGCTGCGAGAAATTTACACGCGGTTTTCCGCTTTTATCCCCATTTGCGTGTCCGGACTTTCAGCCACGAAAAAAATTCGACACGCGGATTAAGGTGAAGCTGCAAAATGCGTGTCTGGATCAACAATTTAAAGAAATGATAGTATGATTAAAGGGTCAAAAGCCTGTCAACACCACAAGCTTGCGACGCGTAGCTAGTCCTTTAGGGCTTGATGGTGGGTAGGATTGTGAGAGTGCGAAGCACGGAACAATCCGTTAATCAAAAAAAGTATAGTTTTGACCCCTAAATCATAGTATTGAAAAGAAATCACCCATTACAAAGAAACCATTCATTACAAAGACATCACTCATTGTAAACCTTCAGATCCAGCATGTTTTCAGATCTGGCCACTATCAGGGCTGCCGCCATATCGCCTGTTATATTGGTCATCGTATCGAACATATCCAGGACCGGATATATAGGTATGATAAGTCCCAATGCTTCAACAGGCACTCCCAGCACCTTAAGTATTATACCTATGCATAAAAGGCCTGAACCGGGGACTCCCGGAGCACCAAGCGAAAGAAGTACAATAGTGATAAAAAGCGGCAGAATACTCGATGCCGGAATATCTATTCCGTAGGCTCTGGCAAGAAAAATCCCCAGGATAACCTGAAGCATGCAGGCTGCGTCCATATTTATGGTCGCACCGAGCGGAATAGAGAAATTGGCAATTGCCGGAGATATACCAAGCTTTTCCGTGCAAACCCTCATATTGGTAGGTACCGCCGCGGAACTGGAGGTAAGGGTAAAGCCGGTAAGCATACCCTCCCTGGCTTTTTTGTAGAACTTAAGCGGATTTAACCGGCCCATTATCAGAATAAGCAAACCGTATACTATCATAATACCCGCACAGGAAAGAATCTGAAGCATAACCGCACCCAGAAGTGACAGAAACGCATCGGTTTTCAATTCCGTTATCATAAGTGCTATGGAACAGAATGCCACAGCAGGAATAAACTTTGCGATAAGGCTTGTTATCGTTAGGAAAAGGGAATTCAAGCTCTCAAATAATTCCTTCAGATTAGCTGCACTTTCTCCCAATAATCCAAGGCTCACTCCGCACAGTATCGCCAGAAGAATAAGCTGAAGCGTACTTGTTTTCAAGAAAGGCTCAAGGAAATTGGAAGGGACTATATCTACTATGGTATCTATAAGGGATGTATTCGCCTCAGTATTTATGTTAACCTGATCCATAACCTGATTTCCGGAAAGGGCGAATCCCGGTTCTCCCGGCTTAAAAGTCATTGAAATCCCCAGTGCAAGGAATAAGGCAAACGTAGTTGTCAGAAAATACATGCTTACTATTTTTATTCCCAGCTTTCCGAAACGTGAAGCATTATCAAACTGCGTGAAGCATGTGACTATAGAGAAAAAAACGACCGGTGCGATGATTATTTTCAGGGCACTCATAAACATGGTCCTGAACGGGGAAAGAATAAAGGAGCATAATCCGGTGCTTATTGGTCCGGGTATAACAAACTTTGCCAGAAGGCCGAATATAACACCAAGAAACATGCCCCAAAGGGTTGTATAAAGAGTCTTCTTTGAGTTGTCCGAAAGGATCCTGACGCTGTTCACGCCGTTCCTGTTGCCATACTTATACTTCTCGCCGTAAGCCTTCAGAACCACTGCTCTTATGGCATCAACCGTCATTCCGTCTTCTGAGGTATCCCCTTCATCAAGCTCCTGTGAATAGATATCGAACCCCTCCCCCTTCATGCTAAGGGTAACGCTGACCTCACCCATCATTCTTTTAATATCGACCAGGAATTGACTGTTACCGTTTGCATGCCGGATAAACCTTGTCAGGGTCTCTTCAAACAGAAGTTCATTTCTCAGAATCTGTTTCTTATCAATCCCCATCCCGACAAGAGAGTCATGGATAAATGTGTTCGCCTCATCCATGTAACCGGATTTATCTGTTGAAAATAATTTCCTTACTCTTTTCATTGATCGCCCTCTTTCTCCTCAAAAATTCCTTACAGTAATCACTCCAAGAAATCACTCCCGGTAATCACTCCCAGAAATCACTCCCGGTAATCATTCCCAATAATCACCTCCACAATCACTTCCAGAAATCCAGTTCATCCTCCGAAAGGCCGATATTTCTTGCATAAAACACAGGGGACTTGCCTTCCTTTCTCTGACGTTCATAATCCTTAAGTGTATCGATGGCTACCTTGCCAAGAATCATACATGACGGCAGATTGATAAGCGTCATGCCGCCCATGGTTATATCTGCAAGCGCCCAGGCCGCATTCATGGGAATGACTGCTCCTATCAGCACAACCATCGAACAGCCTATATAGAAATACCGGGTAAACTGTTTGGATGGGATTTTTTTGTGATTCAGATAAACAAGGGCATTCTCAACATAATAGAGGTTTCCGAGTAATGTGGTAAACGCAAAAAGTATCATTGACAGAGTAATGAATACAGGCCCTGCCTTGCCGAATACGGTTGATATGGCGTTCTGCACATAAGGTGCGCCCGATACGGCTTCGCTTCGTTCCACCCCGCTTGAAAGACACATAAGAGCCGTGGCCGTACATAACAGCAGCGTATCGATATATACTGACAGCGTCTGTACCAGCCCCTGCTTCGCAGGATGCGATACCCTGGCCGTGGCGGAAGCATTCGGAGCCGAACCAACGCCTGCTTCATTGGAATAAAGGCCGCGCTTAATACCATAAACCATACATGATCCTGCAATACCTCCGAAAATGGACTTAAAATCAAATGCATCGGTAAAGATCATGACGAACATGGCCGGTACCGATTTTATATTAAAAAGAATTACTATAAGGGAAATGATAACATATGAAATTCCCATAAAAGGAACTATAAGACCTGTAAGACGCACTATGCGTCGTCCGCCTCCAAGCAGGCAGTATCCTGTAAATGCTGCAAGTATGCAGCCTATGATAACAGGAGTTATATCCGGATTATAGAACGAATATACTTCAAAGGTTGACTGAAGATTGTAGGAACACAGGAGATTAAATCCCACTGCATAGGTGGCAATGAGAAAGATACAGAAAAGCTTGGAAAGAACCGGTGCATGAAGTGCCCGCTCGATATAATATGCGGGACCTCCGTATGACCCTCCGTAATAGTTCTTTTTTTTATAAACCTGAGCAAGGGTACTTTCAATGAAGGCAGATGATGCGCCGATAATACACATGATCCACATCCAGAAACAGGCTCCCGGGCCTCCGAGGCATATGGCTGTTGATACCCCCACTATATTCCCGGTGCCTACGCGGGATGCTGTGGAAACCAGCATTGCCTGCAGGGATGAAATATTCTTCTTATCCTCAGCAGGTTCCTTAAGCAGACGTACAGATTCGGCAAACAGACGTATCTGAACCCCCTTTGTCAGCACTGTAAAATAAATACCTGCAAGCGCCATAACTATTATAAGTATGGGATAATACATGACGCTGTCGATCTTATCCAATATTTCAACCATTGACTCTGCTCCCTGTATGTCCGGCCTGTTTAATAAGCTCATAATCTCTTCTTTATTATATCTGCCGCTTAAATACAGTTCAAGAGCTTTATCAGGATGCCATGATATCACTTGGATTTAATGGATTTCTCATATCGGGAAGCCCTGTCATAGAACGTTGTCCTCGCCATATTGCACATGATTACATATTTACACTATAATGTTATTACAATTTTGCTTTCTTATGCATATATTGAAACTGCTCGAGAGTTCCATAAATTGTTAGCAGTGACAGATAAACGGAACCCCATACGTTTATCTTAAAGGGTTTATTTTACCTATCTTTGCATAGTATTCATCCAAGCGCTTCATATGTTGTTCAGTCTTTATTATCAAAGCCTTTTGATATAAGATATGCTCCTACATCATCCCAGCCATGTTTATACGAAGGTTTGCCATAGAAAACTTTCAAATCCGCTTCTACCAAATCAAACGAATACTCCCGTAAAAATGTATCAACCGGCATAAGAGCATTCAAACCCCATTTCTCTTTCTACATCTATCATATTACTTCTTAATCCATTATCGTCTGTCTCCCATCTGGTTACATACTTCATAAACCAAGGCATATCTTCCAATAATGATATTAAAAAGCTTTCATCTCCAAATTTTGATGTAGATAACTCTTGCAGAAGATTTCCATCCTCATCCTTCTTATTCGTTTCAACTATATAGCTGTCAATGCTCTTGACTGCAGTTTCCAATTCCTCGTATTTATCACCAAGACCATCCTGAACCATTTTATTTGTATTTATGGAGAAAAGCATCCTAAACATCTGTATCACCTCTTCTCTATTATCAACCCGATTAACGAACGTCAAAAAATATCCTTCTGATTTAATCATATAATACAATAGTATTACGAGTGTTTCAAGCCTGGCAGATATGAGGATCATGTATATTTACAAATAATTGACACACTCACGCTGTAATGATATTATAATAAATGAATGGGCATTATCCGTACAGCAACGGTTAGCCCTCAATGTTTTTGGTTAGAATAACCGCCAAGTTTGTCAGGGCTAGGCGGTTATTTTGCGTTCTTACCAAGTTTGTATCCCACTCCGAACACTGTTAGTAACAATGTCATCAATGCGGCGAATTCTATTATGGTCATCTTGCATCAGTCCCTTCTGTCTTATTTCCCCATTTCGATTCCTCCATATCGGGGGATGAAACCGGTCTACAGTGTCAGAGGGCAACCGCCACCGTTTAGATAATACCCAATCACTATATAAATGTACCAAACATAGGTTTTGGTGTCAATCATTATTTATACGCAATGCGATATCTGGCAAAACTGCCGTATCTAAACGGATCTCCCTGTATCATTAACCTGTAACTTCATAACTGCAGCAGGGGGGCTTTTGTAACAGTTTGTGGTACCATCCCACGTATTTTCATGACTTCTACCCTCTTGTTCCCATTAAATCTTATGGTTTACCTCACTATTTCTTGGAAAGCCGCTTCTCTTTTCTTTTGCCCATGAAATCACACCTTCATACGCCAATGTGTACAACTAACACATTTCTACTAACACCAGCTAATTAACTACACGGGAAGTTATCCCTCCCGCTTTTCAATTTCTACTATCAACCACAATTATAAATTCCTGATTTACAATCACCCTCTCATCACGTTATTCTATCTTCTGGATGTCACATTTAGCACGAAAGTGTGGTGGACGGCAGGCTTTCCGGATTTTATGTTCGGAGGTCTTAAGTATTCAATTGTAATAACTATACCTCCGATCTTGGAACTGTAGTACTGGAGCTCACGCTCTTAGTCTTCACCCGGAAAGGAGGGAGTCCATATGTTGACGCTTGAAGGATTAATCGCAGTATTCAGCCTTGTGCTGACAGCGTTCGGTCTCGGATACGCCATCGGACGCAACGATAGTAATACACAAGAATAGCCGCCCCGGTGTGCAAAACTTAGGCGGCTATCTCGTATAGTCTTTATCTAAGGATTGCCTGCCGTTTAGCCGGTGGCATCCTTTTTTCTTGTCTTTATATTAACATCTACCGTAGAGCTTTGTCAAACTGAAAATACGAACTTGTTGCCAAACACTTGTTAACATTTTTGCAACATTTTCTTTACAATTTCTTAATAGAGTCCTTAATCAATGTGGTCAAATTATGTTCGTGGGGTCAGGTACCAAGGTATGTTTCAAAAATGACGGTTATCAGATGAGCCCTACTATCATTATCACAAGCACGAGCACGGGAAGAACAAATTGGAGGAATGGCTTAAGCTTCGGTGAAAGCTTCATTCCGCTTCCTTCGTTTACTTCCGCAAGATACTTATCAAATCCCCATCCGTTCTTAGAAACGCAGAAAAGAATGTAGATCAGCGAACCGATAGGAAGAAGGAGATTGCTCACTATGAAGTCTTCGGAATCAAGAACATCTCTTGCTCCGATGATATGCAGATCCGACCAGATGTTGTATCCAAACACACACGGAAGGCTTGCGACAAGCACAAATATCAGGTTGCAGATAACGCTCTTTTTTCTGCTCCATCCCCAGTTATCAAGCGGCCATGCAACAAGGTTCTCGAATACGGCCGTTACTGTCGAAAAGCTTGCAAATGACATGAATATAAAAAAGAGAGTTCCCCATATCCTGCCCCCGGGCATGTTGATGAACAGCTCCGGCAGCGTCATGAATATGAGCGAAGGTCCCTGATCAGACGAAACACCGTAAGCACTGCATGCCGGGAAAATGATCAATCCGGCAAATATAGCCACAAATGTATCAAGGCATATGATATGGATCGATTCCGATACAATGGTTTTTTCTTTTGACATGTAGCTTCCGAAGATCTCCATTGCGGCTATTCCGAGACTAAGCGTGAAAAATGCCTGGTTCATCGCGCCTTCTATAAGATTGAACCATCCGACACTCTCCACATTTTCAACGTTCGGAGCAAGATAAAACTTCAATCCCTCTCCACCTCCGGGAAGCAATATGGAATGAACGGCAAGTACTATTATAAGGACGAGGAGCCCCGCCATCATTATCTTCGTGATCCTCTCAAGTCCGTTCTGCACGCCAAAGCTTAGTACAACAAATCCAAGTACGACCGTGATGATCATAAATACAGCCATTTCCGCAGGATTACCAAGCATCGCTCCGAACACTTCTCCTGCGCTTCCCGATTGAGCACCGGAAAACTTGCCGGTAAGGAACTTCCATGCATACGAAAGCATCCAGCCGGAAACAGTCGTGTAATACATCATCAGAAGATAGCATCCGATTATGCAGAACCACCCGTGAATGTGCCACTTATGGCCTTCTTTTTCCAGCGCCTTATAACTTAATACCGCACTCTCCCTGCTGGCACGTCCGACAGCCAGCTCCATCGTCATAACAGGCAGTCCCATAATGACCAGGAACAGCAGATAAAACAGAACAAAGATCGCTCCTCCGTTCTGTCCGGCCATATACGGGAACTTCCACACGTTACCGATCCCGATGGCACATCCCGCACTTACGAATATAAAGCCAATCCTCGATCCGAATTTCTCTCTTTCCACAATATCGTCCTCCTCATGTTTTGTACTTCCGTAACTATGTAATTATAGTTTATCCTAATCCGTCAAGATATGAGGCTATATTCCTGTAACAAATATTACCGTCTTCAAATTCTTCACCGTTATACAAGACAACCCTTTTCGTTATCTCTCCATACCTAAACTCTGTTTCCGAACACCTTTTTTCATCAATGTGTTCATGGTGTGCTGTTCTGAATAGTTACAACAAATCTTCGATATCGCAGTACAGTGCTCTGCTCAGCCTTACTACCACATCGGTACGCGCATGAGCAATATTCTTCTGTCCCTGTTCATACTGCTGTATCGTCCTTAAGGGTACACCCGTTTTGTCGGCAAGCTCTTTCTGACTGATACCGGCATATTTTCTCAAACGCTTGAATGTCTGCTGTTTCCTGATATCACTGAGTTCATTGATGTAGTCTACAAATTGTGATATATCCATCTCATGATACTTGGGATACATTAAATACAGGTCAGATATAGGGGCTATACTGTTGATATACTTGAATGATCTGGTACTTATCCATTGATAATATGAAAGGCTCCATCCAATCCAGTATTCACAGCTCCTTTCAATCGAAAAATCATGATCGTGAAGCGGTTCACTGCGATATTCACTTATCACAGCGTAAGCCAGCTCATGCCCGGACATTCCGGCAATAACAGAAGATTCTCCTCTCTCAAATCTCGAAGAATAAGGGGAATCAAGAAACATATCATAGAATCCGGAAAGATCATACCCATAAGAAGAAACGGCCACATCAAACATATGTGCCATTGACGTCTGAGCTTTATACAGCAATGTCTCATCATACGAACAGATCATCCCGCTTCATCTCCCTGTCAATTATCTGCATCAGATATATCTCGCCTTTGCTCCACGGTTTACGGCGTAGATCTCTGTACTCCTCTCTGGCCTTAGTATCTCTCATTTCCTTAGATGGATAATACCTGGCAGAATAAGCTCTGTAATAACCCTTAAAGATAATCCTCTCAAAAGCCCTCTTACTGATCAGCACAACCTGATCTCCGAGATTTCCGAGCAAAAGAGCCTTCTCCAGAGTTCTGATAGAGATCGTATTATTCAGAAAATCCTGTGCAAATGAAAAATAAGAGTCGTCTGCACGGTATCCTTTTATCACATCAAAGGATCTGTAATCAAAACTAAAGTTATCCCTTAAATACCTTATTGCCTCACTACCGAAATCGGACTGTATATCAAAGCGCCTGTTTTCCAGTAGAATCCACAACCAGTCAAGAATACAGTACTCGGAACTGTTAAGATTAAGGATATGAAGGCCATCCGTATCGAGCGTATACTCATTGACGTACCCATCATTATCAAGATTCACGGCCCACTCTCCGGCCAGATCAAAATCTTTAGTACAATAAAATCCCGAACCGTAATCATTATTTGGCTTTCCTGATCCGAACTTTGGCTTTTCAATTTCCCTTGCGGATCCATGATACAATATCTCATTCATAAAACCATTGTACTCCCTCAGGAGTACAATTGCAAGTCTTTTAGATATATGCCAAATACAATGCCCTGAAAATATAAACCCCGCAGTCCATGGTTCTAATCACCACAGAATGCGGGGTATTAAATGCAGGATATATGATCCCTTCTTACCCGGGTCCCTGAATCACTTGGATTTCATAGACTTCTCATATCGGGAAGCCCTGTCATAGAACGTTGTCCTCGCCATATTGCACATATCGGCGGCTTCACTGACAGTCAGTTCTTTTCTCTTATATCTGAGGAATATCTCGTCGAAATTATCCGGCAGATCGACTCCCGGCCTGCCGAACTGAACACCCTTGGCCATGGCCCTGGAAATTCCCTCCGCCTGCCGGCTACAGGGATATATCGGAATCCTCCATGTCAATATACTTGGTAACGGTCTTCCTGTTATATCCGGTGATCCGGGAAATCTCTGTAACGCTGCATATTCCATGGCGGTAATACAGCTCACGGATCTTCTGTTTTTCTTCATTTGATAACATATGCCCAAACACCCCATGGCGATAATTATGCGCAATATAACAGGC
>JAFSZZ010000111.1 GCA_017458765.1 Lachnospiraceae bacterium
GGAACTGGCAAGGCGTGATGAACTGACCGGCATCAAGAATAAGACGGCATATATGGAACTGGAGAAATCAGTACAGTCAAATATGGATAACGGTATGGATTATCTTACCTTTGCCATAGTTGTATGTGATGCCAACAATCTAAAGAGTATAAATGATAATGAAGGTCATGTGGCAGGCGATGAATATATAAAGGCTTCAGCGGAACTTCTGTGTGATGTATTCAGCCACAGCCCCATATTCAGGGTGGGCGGAGACGAATTTGTCGTATTCCTGCGCGGTAACGATTATTCGGCCAGAGATGAACTGATCGGGAAGCTCAGAAGACAGGTCAGGAGGAATCAGAAAATGAACAACGGGCCGGTTTTGGCTGCGGGGATGTCGGAATACATGCCCGAAAAGGACAACCTGGTATCGGAGATATTCGATCGAGCCGACAGAAAAATGTACGAGGATAAGCTCGATCTGAAAAACATAACCGATTAAATGCACATTTACTCTTATGGTTCGTTTGTGATATACTAATCTAACTTTGATCAGGAGGAATATTATGAAAAAATATGTTTTGCCCGTTATCGCTGCGGCTCTGATCCTTACGGTAAACGTAAAGGGAGTAAAGGCAGCCGGATTCGACCCGCTTTATTATGCGCAGAGATATCAGGATGTTGCCAATACGGTAGGCTGTGATGAGAAGGCGCTGTATGAGCATTATGTAAAGATAGGCCAGAAGGAAGGCCGGTATCAGAATGCGGAGGAGGAATGTGCCGCAACAGCAAGGACGATAGATATACAGAATGCCAGGGCTGCGGGAAATACGGAAGCTGTTGAGCAGCTTTTAAAACAGCAGAAAAAAGCTGAGGAAGCTGCCGCAGCAAACACCCTCGGCGCAAATGCTCCTGCCACGGCCAATATACCCGTAGCGGGAAGTTATGTGGATGTTGATATCGCTAATCAGACGATGACCTTATATCAGAATAATATCCCGGTCCTTGTTTCTCCGTGTGTGACCGGAACCCCGAAGAACGGACGCTCCACACCTACGGGTGTATGGTATGTTCTTGAGAAAACTCCGGGCAAGCGTCTTAAGGGTCCCTCGTGGGATGTGTGGGTCGACAGATGGATGAGGTTTACGCAGGATAGCTGCGGACTTCATGATGCATCGTGGAGAAGGAAATTCGGAGGAAATATCTATCTGTCAAACGGTTCTCACGGATGTGTGAACCTGCCAAAGGATATTGCATATACATTGTATGATCTTGTAACTGTAGGCACGCCCGTGATCGTACGATAACGATAAGGGCAATACAAATAAATAAAGGAGGCGCTATATATGGATAAAAAGGCATTATACAATCTGAGTTACGGTGTGTTCATGGTAGGAACGAAGTCAGGTGACAGGAAGAACGGATGCATCACAAATACCTGCATCCAGGTTACGAACGATCCTTTAAGGGTAGCGGCTGCCGTGATAAATGCAAATTATACGGCAGAACTCATTAAGGAGAGCGGCATGTTCACGCTCAGCATGCTTGATAAAACGGTAAGTTTTGACACGATCAAACATTTCGGTTTCCAGTCGGGAAGAGATGTTGATAAGCTGGCGAACCTTACTCTGCCGGAAGATGATAACGGGATCCCGTATATGGGCTGGAGTGCCTGTGCAATGTTAAGCTGCAAGGTCGTTGACAGCATGGATCTTGGAAGCCATACGCTTTTCATAGCAGAGATTACGGATGCGAAGGTGTTAAGTGATAAGGCTCCTCTTACATACGCGGATTATCAGAATGAAGTTAAGCCGAAGCCGGCAAAGGTTGACAGTGAGAAGAAAATAGTCGGATGGAAGTGTAAGATATGCGGTTATGTATATGAGGGCAGCGAGCTCCCGAAGGATTACTCCTGCCCTATATGCGGTCATGGTCCGGACGATTTCGAACCTGTATATGCTTAGTAACGGCTTACACGGATCATATGTATTTTAATATGGTCTCTGTCAGAACGGAAGCCTTAACGGGCTTGGAGAGGTGGGCATTCATGCCTGCCTCTTTTGATTTATTTACATCTTCTTCAAAAGCATTTGCCGTGGTGGCGATAATGGGTATTGCTGTTGAATCCGCCCTGCCCATCTGCCTTATCTCCCTGGTAGCCATAAGTCCGTCGATACCCGGAAGTATTATATCCATAAGGATAACATCATAGAAGCCCTCAGCTGCTTCGGCATACATTTTCACACCGTCTTCACCCGTAACGGCAGCACGCGTTTCCGCGCCTTCCGCTTCCAGTATGGATTCGGTTATAGTGCGGTTTATGTTGTCGTCTTCGATTATGAGTACTCTGATACCCTTAAGGCTCTCACGGTTGGAAGTCTTCTTGCCGGAAAGAGAGGTCTCTGTTTCGTGATCTATGTCAAACGTTATACTTACCGTGAACTTCGAGCCTATGCCCTGAGAACTCTTGACTTTGATCCTTCCGCCCATGAGTTCGATCAGTTTCTTTGATATGGTAAGACCAAGTCCGGAACCCTGCTGTGAATTACCCGACCCCTTGAATTCCTGGGAAAATGGATCGAATATATGCTCAAGGAACTCGGCTCTCATCCCGATACCGGTATCTTCTATCTCGAATTTAAAGGTAACCTTGTCATCGTTGACGACATTTTCATGTACCCTGAAGAATATGATGTCCCCGTCGCGGGTGAACTTGATCGCATTATCAAGAATGTTGACAAGGGCCTTCTGCAGATGCATCTCGTCGCCAAGTACATAAGGATGGGCGAAATTGCGGAATTCGGTTGTGAGAGTAACTTCCTTGCCCACAAGTTCACCGGAAACGATGGATACACAGTTCTCTGCAAACAGATTGATGTTTATCGGTCTGTGGATTATTGATACATGATTGTCTTCAAGACTGCTTATATCAAGGACATCGTTTAACAGTGACTGAAGATGATTTGATTCATTGGCCATGTTTTCGAGATATCTGCTGACCTTGTTCACATCGGTTACATTTCTCTTTGCCATCTCCATTAGTCCCATGACACCGTTAAGAGGAGTCCTTATATCATGCGAGAGATTGGTAAGGAACTGGTTTTTGGCTTCGTTGATGGCTTCTGCCTGGCGTTTTGCTGAATCCACCCTGTGCAGGAATTCACTTAAGGGTGCACTTATATCATAAGTCCCGACAGCTATATATCCACTGTCTGTTGATGGAACTCTGCAGAATTTCGTCTGATAATCCTTTATGTCGCCATTCAGATTGATCCGGTAGTTGACATAGTAGGACTTTTTGCTGTACAGACTGTTGTTGACAAGTTCAAGATTCATTGCCGACCTGACTTTGCTACGGTATTCTTCGACTACCAACTGATCGATGAAGCTGTCAAGATGTCCTTCATAGGATATTTTTTCAAAACTGCCTTCCACATGTGGTGAGAATATATTATGATTGCTGTCGTTAAGAATTTTTCCCTTTTCCGTATCGATGACAGCTATTCCGTCGTAGTCAGCAGTCAGGGCCATCGCTGCCGTTAGTTCCAGATTGTTGGTGTTGTCCATGTTATAACCTCTGTTATGAATATAAATATAGTAGTATATAATTATAATAAATGTGTGCGCATGTCTTCGCTGCTCATATCCAGCATGTAAGATACCGGAACATCGAATACAGTCTTGCATCCGCTCATTCCTTCACCGCTCATCCTGTAAGCCGCACGCGCATATGCGAGCAGAATGGAGGATGTAAACTCGGGATTTGAATCGAGAGTGAGCTTATATTCGATTATATGCCTGTTCTCCTTCTCCCAGCCTGTGACACCGCTCCTTATCACCATTCCTCCGTGAGGTATGCCCTTGTGGTCGCGGTCGAGTTCTTCCTGTGAGATAAAATGTACCGTCGTATCGTAATCCGCAAAATAGTTGGGCATTGTCACTATCTCTTTTTCTATCTTAGCCTTGTCTGCTCCTTCGGCAGCAACAACAAAGCATTCGCGTGTGTGCTTCTGTCTTGTCGTGAGTTCCGGATCGCTTCCGCTGCGTACTGCTTCAACGGCGGATTCTACAGGAACCGTATACTGTCTTGCGTCAAGCACTCCGTCTATTCTTCTTATGGCATCCGAATGGCCCTGGCTGACACCCTTGCCCCAGAAGGTATAATCCTTTCCTTCGGGAAGTATCGCATTGGCATAAGCCCTGTTAAGTGAAAACATTCCGGGATCCCAGCCTACCGAGATCATGGCTATCTTATTGCCGGCCTTGGCCTGCGCATCGACATTTGCAAAGTGGTCGGGAATTTTGGCATGTGTATCAAACGAATCGATCACGTTAAAATCTTTAGCGTATTTCGGTGTCATCGAAGGAAGATCCGTTGCGCTCCCTCCGCAGATTATAAGAACATCTATCTCATCCTTGTGGCTTAAGATATCATCTGCCTTGTATACATTAACGCCCTTAGTGAGTATGTTTACCGATGACGGATCGCGTCTTGTGAAAACGGCCTTAAGCTCCATGTCATTTGTCTGTTTTACCGCGCATTCAACGCCTCTGCCCAGGTTGCCGTAGCCTAATATGCCTATTCTGATTCCCATGATCTTACCTTCCTTCCGAGTATTAACGAAATACAATTTCATATGTTAAACGATTTCGTTCTTTTACATTGTAATACATTAGGGGCTGTTTGAAAACAACAATTTTTGCTATAATATCCCTATGAAATTTGTAACTTTATTCTTAAAAACCGAGAATGTGCACCTGCTTAAGGATGTCGGGATGATCCCTTATCACATTATGAAGGACCATGGTGCCGACAGCTCTGTGGTAACATACAGAAACAGCGATGAATACAGTTATGCGGATAATGAGGTAAGGGGCCTGAAACTTGAGTTTATAAAACGGACAAGATTTGGCAGGACAGTTGACGGCATGCTGTATCTTATTAAAAATGCACGAAGGATCGATGTCCTTAATGTCTATCATCTCAACCTTTCAAGCTTTTTTTATGAGATCATATACAGACTGTTTAACAGAAGGGGCAGGATATACCTTAAGCTGGACATGAATCCACGGGGCCTTATAAGCTGCCTAAAAAAAGATCCGACAGGTATGATAAAGCGTGCGACGATAAGGATGGCCGATATCGCGTCGGTTGAAACTACCGGGATGTGCAGGCGTCTTGGGAAATTTTACGGGGATAAGATATTATATATCCCAAACGGCTGCTATACA
>JAFSZZ010000112.1 GCA_017458765.1 Lachnospiraceae bacterium
CATGAACACAGTCACCACCACAGCCACCACCACAGGTCGCTGCACGATATAGAACACATAATATATGATCTTAAATTGCCGGAATCCGTGAAGAAGAACGCGGTTTCGGTCTACAGCCTTATAGCGGAGGCTGAATCCCATGCACACGGCAGGGAGGTGCATGAGATACATTTTCATGAAGTAGGTACGATGGATGCCGTGGCAGATGTAGTGTCGGTATGCCTGCTTCTTGACATGCTTTCTCCCGATAAGATCGTCGCATCGGGCATCAATGTCGGGAGCGGCCATGTACACTGTGCGCACGGGATACTTCCGGTGCCTGCACCGGCTACCGAATACATACTGAAGGGCGTTCCGATCTACAGCGGGCATATCAAAAGTGAGTTATGCACACCTACCGGAGCTGCACTGCTTAAGCATTTCGCAGCTGCCTATTCGGAAATGCCGCTGATGCGTATTGAGAAAACAGGCTATGGCTGCGGTAAGAAGGATTTTGAACAGGCCAATTGTGTACGGGCTTTTCTGGGGGATTCGGAAGGATCCGGAGATACCGTGGCAGAACTTGCATGCAATATTGACGACATGACGCCGGAGGCTATGGGATATGCGATGGAGTTCCTGTTTGAAGCGGGGGCTCTCGAAGTATACACTCTGCCTGCGGGAATGAAGAAGTCGCGTCCCGGCATCGTACTTAACGTACTGTGCAGGGAAGAAGACAGGGAGAAGATGATAAAGCTTATCTTTAAGCACACGACGACGATCGGAGTGCGTGAGAATATAAGCAGGCGCTATACTCTTAACAGACATATCGAGAAGAAGGATACCGTTTACGGACCTGTAAGGCTCAAGGTGTCGGAGGGCTATGGCGTTACCAGGAGTAAATGGGAATATGAGGATATAATCCGCATAGCGGATGAGCAGGGAAGCTCTATGGAAGATGTGATCAAGGAGATAACCTGTGACGAGGATTGATAACAGCATTTCTATCATTATGGTGTTTGTGACGGCTATCGGCTTCTCGCGCGCCTTATCGGTGAGCGTGGGTTTTGCCGCACTTATCGTTATAGGCGCCTTTGTTCTGTATGAACTTATCCAGAACGCCGCGAACAGCAATCCGTCAATACGTACGGTACTGTTCGTTACGATGGGTTTCATATTCGGGCTTTCACTTGCGGTCATAATCGATTTTAAGAAGGGTTGGCTTTCGGCACTCATCTGTCTTCTGTGCATGGGCTACAAATATATGATAGCCGAGGCTACGGTCAGCAAGCGTTCACACTCAAGGAATATCTTCGTCATTGTGGTGAATGCATTTTTCTATGCATCCATGTTCACTGTGATCGAGTGGATGGCATTTTCCGAGTGGTCCGTCCTGTATGTGATGATCTATGTTGTAAGCTTTGCATTTTTTATGTGCTCTTATATCGCCTACAAGAGCATGGCTCCGGCAAGGAGCGGATATCCGGTAAACGGCGGACGGGAATCTCATGATGTCGGCAATGAGTGGCAGCATATAGTGAAGAGGACGATCAATTACGGTAAGCAGTTACGGGATCAGTTCGAGGATGCGCTTGATAATTCGGGGGATACGTTCTCCGGTCTTTTTGATGAACTCAGAAAGCGCATAATCCCGGATTATACGGATGTGACCGATATAAATGAGGAGATAGGAGCCGAGCTTGACGAATACAGGAAAAAGATAAACGAGATAGCGAACAGGGAAGAACTTGATGATAATGAGCTTGAGATACTTGAGAGGATAAACAGGAAATTCGATACGGTCTATTATGATTTTTACAAGGAAGGGAACAGGCCGGTCCTTGAATATGAGACAGAGATAAGTGAACTGAAAAATGATATAGAGATGCTCAAAAACACTGTAAATATCCGAAAACAGCGTGAGGCCGAGGACAGGGAGAAGGAAGAGAAGCAGAGCAGGAGATCTCAGGCACAGCAGGCAAGACGTAAGAGAGAACGCGAGGAGAGGGAGAGAAGAGAAAGAGAAGAACGGGAGGCTGCCGAAAACAGAGCACGAAAAGAGCAGAGAGGAGAAGACGAAGAAGAGGCTGAAAGGAGCGCCGAAGAAGAGAAAAAGAGGCGTGAGGATGAGAGGAAGCGTCAGGAAAAAAGGCGCAGGGAGCGCAGCAGACGGACGACGGATACTTCTTCAGGGAGCGGTGCTTCGGACGGAAGGACATCGGGCAGCAGGACATCTTCGGGAAGTGCATCCGATAAGAGCAAAGATAAGGATAAGGTTGCCGGGATGGAGACCAAATATTTCAAGGGCTGTGTAACGCTTGACGATCTGTCGCTCCGTTATAAGAAACTGTGCCTTATCTATCATCCGGATTCGGGCAGCGGGGATGTTGACACATATATTGAACTTAAGGATGAATACGAGCTGCTTAAGAAGCGGCTGTCATAGAAGATCCGCTCACGGAAGGATCATTATACCATACAGGTTGTGGTAAGGCTGCCGGACAGGCACAAGTGCTTGTAGTTGTGAGCCCGTGATGAATTATGATATACTTAGTGGGTTAGCGGATACTGGCGATCCCCCGGGAAGGGACGTACAGATATTGGGGAAGGCGGTCAGGATTTAAGGGCTGCAGCGAGGAACAAAAATGGGTCGTAATGTGGGGTTTAAGGGACAGGTGCGTTCATACGTACAGTGGCCTTTAAGTTTTTCCATATTGTTGATTTTACTAAATATAGGGATGTATTTTATTGACCGCAGGGCGGGTTTTCTGACCACGCTTTTTACGGTCATATATATTGTGATAGCGATCATTCTGTATCGCAGGAGCCGTAATCTTGTATTCAACGAGTTCGTAAGTTTTGCCACAAAATACGGTCAGGTCCAGAGACAGCTGTTAAGAGAGCTGGAACTCCCGTATGCGCTTATGGATGAAGCGGGCAAGATAATCTGGACGAACGAAGCTTTCGAAGAGACACTTCATATCAAGCGCGACAGCAGGAAATCCATAACATCGATAATACCTTCAATATCCAGAAATCAGCTTCCGAGCATGGAAAATGAGACGGAGATAATGATCACGCATGAGGAGCGCGATTACCGTGTGAGCATGAAAAAAGTATCGTTAGTCTCGATAATGTCGGAATCGGAGATCGTTGAGACCTTTGATTACAACAGTTATATCATAGCTCTGTTCATGTTCGATGAGACCAAGATAAACAAGCTGCAGACAGAGAATGATGACCAGAAGCTTGCGGTGGCGCTTATCTATATCGATAATTTCGACGAGGCTTTATCGAGTATCGAGGAGGTAAGGAGGTCGCTCCTTGTTGCCCTCATCGACAGGAAGATCAATAAATACATGTCCTCATACGACGGACTGGTCAAGAAGCTTGAGAAGGACAAATACCTCGTTATTCTTAAGAAGAAATACTTAAAGAGCCTGTGCGAGAACAGATTCGGGCTGCTTGAGGATGTTAAGACCGTAAATATCGGAAACGAGATGTCCGTGACCTTAAGTATAGGCGTGGGTCTGGAAGCGGGGTCATATAACAGGAATTACGAATATGCAAGGACCTGTATAGATCTTGCCCTTGGACGAGGCGGTGATCAGGCGGTAGTCAAGACTCCCGATAATATCACCTACTATGGCGGCAAGAGTCAGATGTCCGAGAAAAATACACGTGTTAAAGCCCGTGTCAAGGCACATGCCCTTCGTGAGATAATCGAAGGATCGGATAAGATCATAGTAATGGGGCACAAGCTTCCGGATGTTGACGCGTACGGTTCTGCGATCGGTGTATACCGTGCAGCCAAGACCTTCGGCAAAAAGGTGCACATAGTCGTCAATGAGGTCACCACATCCATAAGGCCGCTCTATGAGAGCATGATGAATTCCGGAGAATACGGCGATGACCTTATTCTCAACAGTATGCAGGCGCTTGAAGCCGTGGATCCGCATACGGCTCTTGTGATAGTTGATGTAAACAGGCCCAGCCGTACGGAATGCGAGGATCTTATAAACAGATGTAAGACTATAGTCGTGCTCGATCACCACAGACAGGGCTCCGAGAGGATAGATAATGCTACCCTGTCCTACATAGAACCCTATGCCTCATCGGCATCGGAAATGATATCCGAGATACTACAGTATATCGGCGAGGATATCAAACTTAAGCCGATAGAGGCAGACTGCCTGTATTCGGGTATGATGGTGGATACGAACAATTTCATGACAAAGACAGGTGTAAGGACCTTTGAAGCGGCGGCATATTTAAGGCGTAACGGTGCCGATGTCACCAGGGTACGCAAGCTGTTCAGGATAGATATGGACGCTTACAGGGCAAGGATGGAAGCGGTCAGGAGCTTTGAAGTATTCAGGGATGTTTTTGCCATATCCCTGTTTGACGGAGACGGTATAGACAGCCCGACCGTGATAGGGGCACAGGCGGCAAACGAACTGCTCAATATAAACGGGATCAAAGCATCATTTGTACTTACGGATTATCAGAATATGATCTATATTTCGGCGAGGTCAATAGATGACCTCAATGTCCAGATAATAATGGAGAGAATGGGCGGCGGAGGACACCTTAACATAGCAGGTGCCCAGCTTGAGAACATGTCTCTTGCGGATGCCCGTAATCTTCTTATGGAGACAATTGAAAATATGCAGAAGGAAGGTGCTATATAATGAAGGTAATTTTGCTCCAGGATGTGAAGTCGCTCGGTAAGAAGGATGACATAGTGGATGTGAGCGATGGATATGCGAAAAATTTCCTTTTCACCAAGAAGCTTGGCGTGGAAGCGAACAGTAAAAATATGAACGATCTTAAGCTCAAGAAGGCAAATAATGAGAAAGTTGCGGCACAGAACCTGCAGGATGCAAAGGACCTTGCGGAACTCATAGCCGGGAAGACGGTGGTTGTAAGGCTTAAGGCCGGTGAAGGCGGAAAAACTTTCGGATCGGTATCAAACAAGGAAATATCGGAAGAGGCCAAGGCGCAGCATGGGCTGGAAATCGATAAGAAGAAGATAGTGATAAGCAATCCGATCAAGAACATAGGTACCTATGAGGTGACCGTAAAGCTTCATCCGAAGGTTACGGGAACTCTGAAGGTGAAGGTAGAGGAAGCATAACGCCAAGGCAGGAATGATCCTGACGTTTACTTTAAGAAGGGAGACTGTGACGTGAGTGACACAGCTGCTACCAGGGTAATGCCGCATGACCGCAAGGCGGAGCAGTCGGTCATAGGCAGTATGTTTATGGATAAGGATGCCATTGTTACGGCATCCGAAATATTAACCAAGGAAGATTTTTATGTGGATATGTACGGGACACTGTTTGAGGCTATGGTTGAGCTTTATAACAGTGCCAAGCCGGTCGATCCCGTTGTATTAAAAGCCAAACTTATTGAAATGAACGTTCCGGAAGAAGTCAGCAATATGGATTATATGGTGGATATAGTAAACTCCACCTTTACTTCCGCATATGTTGCAGACTATGCCAAGATCGTTTCGGACAAGGCAGTACTGAGAAGGCTTATCAGGATAAACGACAAGATAAACAACCAATGCTATTCACAGAATGAGAGCGCGGATGATATACTTGCCGAAGCGGAAAAAGGTGTGTTCAATATAGTGGCACACAGAGGATATGAAGATTTCGTACCTATAAGGAAGGTTGTTGTAGAT
This sequence comes from Lachnospiraceae bacterium, assembly GCA_017458765.1. GTDB lineage: Bacteria > Bacillota > Clostridia > Lachnospirales > Lachnospiraceae > UBA2868. The sequence goes on from JAFSZZ010000112.1 coordinate 5,672, forward strand.
GCACTCACGCATATAAATATCGTATCAAAGAGTACGGGAGTCGTAACTGGTATCGCAACGGGCTTTACGGATCTTGATTATAAAACCGCCGGTTTTCAGCCGTCGGATCTTATACTGATAGCAGCCCGCCCTTCGATGGGAAAAACGGCTTTTGTCTTAAATATCGCCCAGCATATCTGTTTTAAGGATGACAGATGTGCTGCGATATTTTCGCTGGAAATGTCAAAAGAGCAGCTTATCAACAGGCTTCTTTCGCTTCAGTCGGGTGTAAATTCCCAGGCCATAAGAACAGGCACCATGACCGATCCCGAATGGGAGAGCATCGTAGAGGGTGCCGAAGTCATTGCAAGATCGAAACTTATAATCGACGATACTCCCGGAATAAGCATAGCGGAGCTTCGTTCGAAGTGCAGGAGATATCATCAGGAACACGGCCTTTCGATCGTTATAATAGACTATCTTCAGCTCATGTCTGCTCACGGACATGCGGATTCGAGGCAGCAGGAGATATCGGAGATATCGCGTTCGTTAAAGGCGCTTGCCAGGGAACTGCATGTTCCGGTGGTAGCCCTGTCGCAGCTCTCACGTGCTGTTGAGAAGAGAGAGGATCACAGGCCCATGTTATCCGATCTTCGAGAGTCCGGTGCCATAGAGCAGGATGCCGATGTTGTAATGTTCTTATACAGAGATGATTATTATAATAAGGAAAGCGATAAAAAAGGTGTTGCCGAAGTCATAGTAGCCAAGCAGAGAAATGGCCCGATAGGTACGGTGGAGCTCGTCTGGCTGCCGGATTATACCAAGTTTGCAAACCTGGCGAAAAGGTGAGGAAAACCCTCAGCACAAACAGAAATAAAATAAAGCCTCTCATGCTTGCATGAAAGAGGCTTTATTTTTTTTCTGATCAGTGGGCGAGTGCTTGACGAGCCCACGCATCGAAAGCGCGAAGCGCTTGAGATGGTGCTGAAAACCCTACTGATAAACTTAGTCAGCCTCAATAGCTCCTACAGGGCATGCGCCTGCGCATGAACCGCAGCTTACACACTTGTCGGGATCGATCTCGAACTTGCCGTCTCCCATTGTGATGGCTCCTACAGGACACTGTGACTCGCAGGTTCCGCAGCTTATGCAAGCATCTGTGATAACATATGCCATGATAAAAATCCTCCTTCTTAAATATCTTAATGTGAACGTCTGATCATTGCACGTCACAAATATGACGCAATGTACTTTTTTATTATACAACAAAGCATACGGTTAGGTTATGCTAACTTGCATTTTCTGTACAGAGCGTATTTATTTAAGTGAAGCACGTCTCTTGCGTATGCCGTCGAGTATGACTTCTTTTTTCTTTATGACCTCGCCCTTGTCCATTGCCGGAACACCCTTAAGAGGATAATCATAACCCAACTTCTCATACTTTACGACACCCATCGTATGGTAGGGAAGCACATCCAGAGCCTTAAGGTTATGAAGGCCACCGATGAAGAAGCCTAATTTATACAGATATTCATCATCATCCGTATAACCCGGGACAACCACATGCCGGATCCAGATATCAACATCCTTGGTATCAAGGTATTGCGCAAAAGCCAGGATGCCGTCGTTTGGCTGTGAGGTTAGCTCCTTATGCTTTTCGGGATCTATATGCTTGATGTCGAGCATTACAAGGTTGGTAAGCTCCATAAGCCTGTTTAGCTTCTCTATGAACTTATCGTTTCCCGGCTTGAACGCTATGCCCGATGTATCTATGCAGGTGTGGACATTATCCTGCTTGGCCAGCGTGAACAGATCGATGAGAAAATCTACCTGCATAAGAGGCTCGCCGCCGGTCACGGTGATACCTCCCGTCTTATAGAAGGGCTCATTTCGCTTGTACTGTGAATACACCTCCTCCGGCGTCATCTCCGTGCCGCCCACCATGGCCCAAGTATCGGGATTATGGCAGTACAGACAGCGCATTGGGCAGCCCTGGACAAAGACAACAAAACGGGTGCCGGGTCCGTCAACAGTTCCGAAGGATTCGAGTGAATGTATTCTTCCGTTCATATGCATTCTCCTTGTGTTTAATGATCAGATCGACGGTATTACCGTAACAGATATATCCATATCTGATTTTACATAAATAAATACATGCAGGCAAGTCTTTGCAATTTTTTTACAACGCAAAACGATCCGATATCTGCATAAGAGCCTGCCCTTATTTTGGCAAAATCGGATCGTTTTACTGTTTCCCGAATGGAATTTTGGCACAATTTTACAGGGCTTCAGAATGCCGATGTCACCTGCTGCTTTACGTACTGCATTTGACAATAGTTACAAAAAATAAGTGTGATACAAATCCGGTGCTGCCGGTATCTGAAGGAAGACTTCATCCCGCGTGTAAATAAACAGTTTACGTTAAGATCGTGGCCTTATACGGCCGGTTTGGAATTATTACATATCCAACTCATATAGAGGAATCTGAATGATGCTGAATAATAGTGAAAACCTTTCGGTTTAAGATATCTGCAATGTGCAGATAAAGAGTGGTCCGTTATCCGGATACCACTGGAAAAATACTTAAATATGAATTAAAATATATATGGGATGAAATATTTGTACGCTGCCCTCCTTTCGTTACGTATTACGGAGAAGCCTTCGGGGAGTATATTACAACAGGTCATCCCTGATTACAAGAGGATCACAAAAAGTTTTGTAATTATGTGACAACTGCACAATGGCCATCGCATTTGCAACACGTGAAAAATGTGAAATTTTGGTGATTTTTTAGTATTAGTGGTTATTGACTAATCTAAAAGTAACGATATACTATATA
>JAFSZZ010000113.1 GCA_017458765.1 Lachnospiraceae bacterium
ACATACTGTATCTTTTATATGTTTTTCATTCTCTTTTAGTTTCTTTTGAGAAGTATCCATAGGAGATAAATATAATATCCAAATAATCATAGAGAATGCAATAAATCAGTGAAGGGAGACAGAGAACCGTCCCCTGTCTCCACCTTTGAGGGTATTCCCACTTTTGTCTCATTCAAACAGCAATGGACCACTAACTCCGTCCCCTTAGGTCATCATGATCCTAAGCTTCTGTAAACTGTTTTTTTAATTCCAGATACTTTTTCTTTATATCCTCCGGTACATCCAGATCCATATCCAAATAATTGTCTATTATATAATATTCAAGTTCCAGTAACTCTTCCGGTATATCGTCCTCGTCCAAAACAAACAGATTTATACCAAGTTCTTTTGCCCGCTGCTTTTTCCTCCTAAATCGTTCCATATCTTCTCCGGAAACAGAGTATGTATATATCAATGGTCTATCCAATTCAGGTTTCTCAACTAATACTGTTTTCATAAGCTGCCTCCTTTCATAAACTTCTGTATATTATCCCATACTTCTCAAGTTCTTTAACTGTTTCGTCAAAAGGCACTTCTTTCTGACGATAGGCTATCAGAGCCTTTTTAATCTCCATATAATTGTCATCTATTAACTCCCGTTCCGTTTTTTCTATCGTATATATAGATCCTTTATTTCCAATAACCATTAAAACAGCCATATTGGGGGTTATGAAAAATGTATTCAGATCTCTCGCTGAAAATGGGCCGTCACTAGGATGATTATGCAGAACAATGAAAATGCATTCCGAATCATCAATTCTATCAACCAACGAAGCTATATTAACGGATTTAGATGTTCCAAATTCAGCTCCTATAAAATCAAGAGTATTCAGATTTATCGCGTATGCCATTTCTTTGGATCCGTGTTTTGTCATTGCATAGCTCAAAAGCTTTTTGCTATACTCAAATATATAATCAACTACTATATCTTCAGATATCGTAGCAAACTGTGGTTTCCGCAAATTATCGATCACGGTCTGCAATATTCTGTTCTCTTCGCTCACGGTATCTTCCAAAATCATATCTGTACTCATAATCATTACACTATCGGCACGATTTGTTATCATCCATCTGCTTGAATAATAATCTCCCTTTGATTATATTATAACACTTTTTACTGTTCTTATCATGTTTTTTCAGCTTTCGGAACATAATCGGAACACGCTTAAGCATCTAAACTTTTAGTTCACTTGACAGTAACTTGTCATAAAGATTTCTCATCACATTTCAAAAATATACTTTGTTTTTCTCTATTTCATGCATATATATTTTTTTAGGGTTTTATCAGGAACATCGCTTCTGCTACAACAGCTTTGACAGTTCGAACTGCAATAACTCTATCTTTTCCTTAAGAAGTTTCTTCCTTTTTTCCGTATCTATCTTTTCCGATACAGATCTCGGAAACGTCCATTTCCACATATCATACTCCAGGATAATATTATTCTTTTCTTCGTCAGAAGATGCTTCCCTCAGTTTTTCCTCTATATGATTGCGTTCTAAAGTCCATTCAAGGATATAATCATCAATACTGTCACTGCCATATAGGCTTCCCTGTTCTGTGCCATATATATTTGTGCCGGAACTTGTGCCACATGCATAAGTGCCGGAATTTGTGCCGGATAAACTGTTTGTGCCAGTAAATGACATCTCAAATCCCCTGTCTGTCTTTCTGACAACTGCATTATACGCCTTTTCAATTTCAAACAATGCATACATGACACCTATGGGAGTTGTCACTATCGGATCTGTCAAAGCCATAGTTTCCACACCAAGAGCATCCGCGATTTTATTTAACATATCCTCTCTGGGTTTTCTGAAGCCGTTCTCGTACTTCTGTACTCTGTCAGCGCTCAATCCGACTCTGGCTCCCAATTCGGTTTGTGACATATTAAGAGCAGTACGTATCCTGCGTATTCTTTCACCCATCCTTAATGCCGCGGTGTCACTTTCTGTGTCAGTTCTATAAGTGGCACTGTTTCCGATGCTGTTATTGCTATCTGGCACAGTGTCATGATTCTTTTCTACCATAATAAAACCTCTCCTTTTTTCTTGATCATAAAAACTCATTTGTTTTTCAAAATTTCATGCATATAGTATGTGAACATCATAACACAGATACACGGAGTTAAAAAGCACAAACATGAAATTGACAAGCACACTTATTGTCAATTCTGTTTGTGCTTGATAATCACTTTTTAGTATATTATAATATAACAAGCACCAATATGTGCTTACACGCAACAAGAAGGGAGATGATAACATGCGTGAAAACAGTAACTGCTCATCTTTTATTGATGAATATGGGGATATCCTCCTACCTGAAGATATCCAGAAGATTCTTCATATCGGAAGGAACACCGTATACAAGTATCTGGCAGAGGGTAAGATACGCTCCTTGTGGATAGGTGGAAAGTATCGAATTCCCAAGAATTACTTGTACGAGTTCATCTATAAGGAAGATTTTTGCGATAAGGAGGTGGGATGATCATGGCGAGGCCTAAGAAAGATGGCAAACGCGCAACTGGAATACAGGGCAAGAAAGGTTTCTTGTATGTTGTAATTTCACAGAAAGTGTTGAGGAACGGCTCGCATAGCATAGAGAAGAAATGGATATCTACGGGTCTTCCCGATACCCCTGATAATGTGAAGAAAGCTTCCGAAATAAGAATGAGGCTTAAGAATTCCAATAAGGAAAATTTGATTGACAGGAATATTACTGTCAGTGATTACATTGATCACATACTCGCTAAGAAAGAGCGTGAAATAGCCAATACCACATATTCAAGTTACTTGTATCAGTCAAACAGGATTAAGAAATATTTTGGGGATATGAAGCTAAAGGATTTATGTGGAAACATGGTGGAGGGGTTTTTGGATGATCTTTTTATATCACATAATCTCTAGTCAAGATCAGTCAAAGATACTAAGGTGTTATTTGGATCTATAGTAGCACAGGCGGTAAAGGACGGGATAATCCCGTACAATCCGGTAAAGGAAGTTAGGATCAACAAGAATCTTGCAGCCGAATATGCCAGAGAAAGGAATAAGGATGATGAATTCTTTTCGTATGATGAAGCACAGGCATTTATAAATAGTGTAGAATCACATGAACTGTACGAGCTTTTCTACATAACCTTATTCTTCGGTCTTCGCAGGGAAGAAGTATTGGGATTAAAATGGTCATGCATTGACCTTGATCAGAAGACGATGACAATAAGCCATACCGTGACTGTAGGAACCACCGTCAACAGGACCAATTCGACAAAAACCTATGCAAGCAGAAGAACTTATCCCCTTAATGATGAACAGGTTGATATGTTCAGTTGCATGAAGAAAAAGGAACGGGCTAACAGGAAGTTGTGCGGCAACGGCTATAAGGACAGCGATTATGTGTTTAAGCATGTTGACGGAACGCTGTATTATCCGGATTATCCTTCCAAGACTTTTAAGAAATTGATAAAGACATTGCCGAGTCTTCCTCAGGGAATAACATTTCACGGATTAAGATCTTCCTGCGTGTCGATACTGGTTCATCAGGGCATGGATGTCAAGAGTATCCAGAAGTGGGTCGGGCATGCAGATATTGACACGACCCTTAGGATATATGCAAAGGTTAAGGAAAAGGAAGCCAAGAAGGAAATATCTTCCAGTATGAACTCAGTGTTCAAGGCAAGAAAGTATTCGCAGAATAACTAGTTGTCGCTATTTCAACATCAAGGATTTCTACTTTTGTTTTAATTTATGGAAGAATAAATCAAAAAAGTTAGAAAAAAGTTAGAACATGGAGAAAAAAATAAAGCCTCCGAATTTCGGAAAGCCCTATTTTACTGAATGGAACCGAAGGGATTCGAACCCTCGACCTCTGCGTTGCGAACGCAGCGCTCTCCCAACTGAGCTACGATCCCGAAAAATTCTTTAATAGAAAAATTGTACTGGAGCTAGCCGGACTTACCATTAAGCCGGTATACCAACGTCACTGGTTAGATTCTTGAAAAACTGTACTGGAGCTAGCCGGACTTGAACCGGTGACCTCTTGCATGCCATGCAAGCGTTCTCCCAACTGAACTATAGCCCCTTTTATCAGTGCACTATGACCGGTGTTCCGACGCCTACCATACTGTATAATAATATCGCCTGGTCATGAGGGATGTTTACACATCCGTGAGAACCGTTGCTCTTGTATATCTCACCGCCGAAACTCTTCCGCCATGTTGCATCATGTATACCCACATTGCCGCAGAAGCGCATCCATCTGTTAACCCACACATGCCATGTGGGACCGTTAAGGTACTTCCCGGGGACACAACTGTTTATCGCAAAAACTCCCCTCGGAGTGCCCCTTCCGGGCTTACCTGTAACACAGGGAGTTATAAGAGCCGGGGTTCCGTTAACGTAGTATACGAGCATCTGATTATCTATGCTTACGTCTATATAGGTCATCGGGGTCTGTGCGACGGGTTCCACAGTTTGCACAGGAACAGAGGGCATGGCCATTATATCCTGTTCCGGGATCATACCCGGGACTGCCAGATCAATTGCGTACGCATCCTTGGGACAGAGAATAAACACCGTCCACACAAGCGCGGCCAGAACAACATGTTTAAGTATCTTACGCATATATCCCCCTTTATCCGTCAAAACAGAATGATCGGCCTAATTATAAACCAAATCATTACAACTAACAAGTATATTTATAAAGTCACTGTTCCATCCCTTTATCCAGTATTACATAATGGAAACATCCATGATGTCCTTATTCCTCAAATTTGATCACGATAGTATCATCTATCACTTTTATCGATCCTGCATCGGGATATACCGGCATTGCTGTCACTTCCGGATTATTGCAAAAGTATTCCTCATCCTCATCGGAATTTCTTATTATAGGATTAAAACCCAAAACATTAGTCATGATGTTCCAATAGGAGTATGCACTTATATTGGTGTATGCTTTTCCGCCAATATTAAATGTTCCGTTTATATTTGCGCGTTTATTGTAGGTTTCATATTTTGACGGAGTTCCTATGAGCGCCACCGGCATGTCTTCCCTGTATCCCTCAACACTTTTTATCTGTGTCATAAGCACTGAAAAAAACGCGTTATCATGCATATTTGTATATTCCATGGAAAGATAATTGCCATTTGCAAACCATATGTATGTGATGACCGTTGCTGCAAGTGCGATGGATGTTATCACATCTGCCACTTTCATGAATCTGTCGCTGTAATTTCCGTCTTCTTTCCTATATGATGGTATGTCGGAAAGCGCAGCAAGACATGCTATGGGGATCACAAGCACATATACTACCTCGTAAACCATTATAGAATACATGGTACCCGATGAAATGGCCATTATTATGATAAGATTTATCGCTATTGGCAGCACGGCCATAACAGCTGTAATAATGAGCTTAAGATGCAATGCTTTAACAGATGCCCAGGTCTTAAGCAGGGTATATAAGAGTACCAGGATGGATACCAAAAAGGCAAAACGCACGATCATATTGGGATTCATGGAATACATATCTCTGAACGGGAGCTTAAGAAAGCATTTATAGCATCTTAAAATCCCTTCCACTAACTGGCCAGGACTTAATTGCCCCATAGTATCAAGGTTCTCGTATGTCTGCATTTTTTTCCCTGTAACTGCAAGCGCCAGCTTACTGCTGAAAAGATATGCCGCCATGCATGTTCCGAGGTAAAGGACATAAAAACCGCACCTTAAAACCGCTTCCTTAAGATCGGGATCGTTACGGATAAGATCGATCAGCAGGCAACCTGCCAACATGCATACTGCCGTGACAAAATTAGCCTGATATATAGCCATTCCGTATATGACCAGAACAGCAGATATGATAATACATATCACCTTTTTTACCGCACCGCCGCTCCGGCCATACTTTACAAGTATCCAAATGCCCGCCGCGGTCATCGCGATACCTATAGCATAGTAATGGGTAGTGAACATATAGAACATTCTGGAAACCAGGGCCGGAAATGTGGTCATAAGTGCCCCCGTAATACCCGCATAGAACTCATCGTTTATATCTATCACCGCCACTGCAAAGCAGGCTGCAAGTGCATACAGGAGCAATGTGATAAAACCGTTAATGAAAGGTATGGTAAAACAGTCCGCGAAAAAAATCTTCTGCAGCCACACCGTAACCGATAATGCCCATCGCCCCACTTCTACTCCCGTGCCAAATCCTGTAGGTGTATGCCAGAGTTCATCATAATTATACAGATGATTCGTAAGAGCATAGATATGAGCCATCAGTCCGCATATAAGTCCGGCGAAAAAGCATATCCTGTATCTTCTCTCTATCCTGTTATAACTTTCCTTTATAAAATTCCCTGCTATACTCTTCAAATCTTGTTCCCTCTAATCTTTCTCAGAAAAGATTATGATCAAAAACCACTATATATCCGTCCTCGTCAAAAGGAATAACATTAAGCGCATCCTTACATACAGTATCCTTAACAGATTCATACTCCCATGAAGACAGAAAGGCAAAATAACGATCAATACCCTCCACTGCTTCAAACTGATCGTCTCTTGAATTATACCTTCTGGGTGTGATCTCTCCTCCTTCCGATATAAAGACAGGAGCTACCGTTATATCGGAACCCGACAACACGGTGGTTACCTGCGCGGACCAGTATTCAGCATACCCCCTGTGAAGATCATTATCCCTGAGTACACTTATCAGACGGTCATACCTGTTCTGGCCTCTCAGAGTCGCAACACTATATGTGCTGAACACGCAGGCCAAAGCCAGTATGATCGCCAGTACCGCTCCAAACCGCGACAATGCTCCATGCATTAACAGCCATATCATAAAGATCACGGTCACCGTAAGAGCAGTCATATACAATCCGATCATCCTATGCGCCGTTCCTCTGGCCTGGCTGAAATCATAAATGAACATAGTTGACGCCAATAATATGATATATGAGATCATATATATCCGGATATTCTTATTCTCTATTCTCCGGTATGTACAGAGCGCCAAAAACGGGGTGATGATGATGACCAGACTCACAAAAGCCATATACATCACTCTGATGCCGGTCATGGATTCCATTGGGATTTCCGATGGGATTTCTCCTGCCAGGCATACCATCATTATCCGGAGCCTCTCCGTAAAATCCCACACCCATTCCTGCCAGCCCGGTATGGCTTTAAACATACTTTCATATACGGTGGTCACCCCGGACAACCTCTGCACGATCGCAGATGCGATAAATCCGGCACCCGCTGCACACAGACCCGCGACACTTACCACTGCAGTATTCCTGTTTTCGGTGCACAGCAACTCATCTTTTATACATACAAATCTTTCCATCAAAACAGCCCCGTAAAATGGTATACAGAAAAACAATATCGTTGTAAGACCGTTTGTGCAGAACAAAGCTGTCAGAACGATCAGAAGTAATGACCTCTTTCTGTTATCTTTTGAAAAAATCGTTTTCGCCGTGTCTATCCCTGAATAAACTGCCATTGCGATCATAACAAACAGCAGTCCGAGACTGTAATGGATCACATGGCCCCACATGATCATGCGGGTATCCTTGGTGGGAAGACTCATCAGCAAAATCACCGAGGCTGCGACCATGGTATGTTCAACCGGAAAATCCATGGACCTTAAAAACTTGTATAATGAAAATACAAATATCGCAAGAAACAATACGAATCCCAACGCGTGAGCAGTATACCCGACACCGAACACAGCCACAAACGGCAGCATCAGGAGAGATCCTCCAAATGGCAGTGTATAAGCATAGAACATTTTCGGATCGAACAGTCCGTTACCGGTAAGCATTGCTTCCGACCACAGTATCGTATCTGTAAAATCGGAATCAAACTCGACCCTTTCCTTTACGAGGATATAATACAGTACCATAGATATCGAAAATACGAATAACAGTATTGCACCCATTCTCTTTCGGTTAAATTTTCCACCCTCGGCATTCATCGGTTTTCTCCTGCATTGATCGGTCACTATGAACTAATAAAATATAACATACCGTTATTATACGGTCAATCATATCCTAAGCGGGTACCTGCCCTTTTCCGGCAAACCTTTATATATAAAACATACCATAAGAGCCATATGTAAAATAAACCCCGGCCGGCCGTAAACGGCTGACCGGGGAACATCGGAAACAATTACCGTCAGTCCGGGATCATTAAAAGGTTTCTTTCCGATCTTAAAATACCTGACAGTTGAGCCTGCAAAATTACCCTTTCCTTTGATCGTAAGGGTTGGGTTCTTTCCGGTGGACAGGTCAGTCTTTACTGCCGTATTATTGGTCCAGGAAACGGTATAATCCGTGCCTGAAGTCAGCCTGTAACCATTGTAGGATACAGTCACCTGAGGTCTGGCACCGCCTTTCGCATAGGGGACGGTACTGTCCTTGATCCCCACCGAAAGCTTCTCATCATTTGTGATGTCTACGCCCTTCAGGATCTTAAATGTGGCAGTCTTCGTACCTGAAATGCCTGCGGCATTGAAATTATCTGCCACAAACACAATGGTGGCGGTTCCGGGGTTCACATTGTTCAGTACGCTGTCCACCACATAATCCGTGTCTTCCACCAAAGTCTTTCCGTTAAGGGTAAGGGTATAGCTTCCTTTTGCCGGGACAATGGCATCCCCGGTGTAATAATATCCGGACGGATTAAGCGTCACCTTTGCCTTCGAAAGCAGGTTTGTTTTTTCCGTCACTATGAGGGAAGCCTCATGTTCAACCCCTTCGGCTATGGTAAAGTTCTGGTTGCCGTTTTTCGGAGCTGCCGAGACGGTATAGACCGCGGGATCCTTTATCTCCCTGTTCTCTGTGCAGATAAACACAAATTCCTTTGCAGAAACCTTCTTCCCGGTCTCCACCCACAGAATATCCAGCGTGGGCTTTATGGTCTTTCCTGTCTTCGGTACAGCCGTGTCACAAACCAGCACACCCTCACCTATCACTGCAGGCTCGATAGTGAATTTTCTTTTGTCCAAATCCCAAAGAAGGTTTCTTGCGAGGAAGGCCGTTGTTATAAAATAGTTAAGGCGTCCATCCGGTAACGGATGAACGCCTTTGTTTTACTGCCTGTATATTCGCACAATGAAATGGCTATTTCTTTTGTTTTATTTTAAACGTGAGCGCCTTTCTGTTTCCATACTTTCCGATTCCTATGATGTATACGGTACCTCTTCCGGTGGCAATGTTTTCTTCCCATTCCAGTGTGTAATCACCCCCGTAAACGAGTGCATCAGCAGCATTTTTCTGTTTTGTTTTGTAGATCTTTATCTCATTTTCGGGATCAAATCGTTGGCTGTCATTCTCACCCGGTCTGATGGATAAGCCGGTATAATTCTGATCCGCAATCTTCTCAAATGTCATCTTGGTGATATCGGTCTGATAGACGCGGAAATGGCCTTCCTTTGTTCCCGAATAATTACCGGCAAAGTTGACAGTGACTGTTGCCTTTTCATTACCGGTAGGTGCCGTTGTATCCCCGTAAACCAGTGAATAATCCGAGGCCTTGAGCGTTTTGCCTTTCACAGTGACCGTAACCTTGGGACTGAGCTGTCTATTCGCGCATTTTACATCCGGGACAGTCACCGCCCATTCATCGGCACGAAGGTCTTCGACATTGATCGGAACGATCGTAAAGTTTTTCGTTAACGTCCCTTTGTATGCCCCTTTTCCTTTTACCTTGATCGTCGGCTGTTTGTTAGCCGGTGCATTTACCGATGCATTGACATTGTTGGAATATGACACCGTAAAATCCCGTCCCTCTACGAGCTTCAGAGCAGCACCCTGATACTGATGATCAACTGCCGTGATCGAAACTGCCGGTGTTATCTTATCCCCGGTATACGTAAAGGATGTAGTGCTAAGAGCAAACGCAAAATCCGTTTCGGAAAGAGTATCCTGTGCCTGATATGCCCTGAACGGCTTGTCTATATGTTCGACACCCAGTTTGTTTGCGTAATTCCCCTGCAAGGTTATCAGGGCAACATAAACGCTGCCTCCGTAATGGGCAAAATCTACGGAATAATCCGTTCCCTTTTTCAATGTTTTTTTGCCGTATTTGACTGTCGGCTTTATCATGGCAGCGGTAATCTGCCGGTTGGCCTTTGAGAGTTTGACATCCGGAACGGTTATTTCAAGATCTTCTTCGGCAAGCTGCAGACCTGTAATGGCAAATTTCTTTGTCATTGTTCCTGAATAATTGCCCTTAAATTTAACCGTGACTACCGGTGCGATATCTTTTCCCGCGGCTGTCGTTTCGTCGGCGCCTGCCCTGTTTGTATTGTTCTTGTATGAAACGCTGTAATCCGTTGCCGGAACAGATACGGTCCCGTCAAATACTTCGATCGCCGGTTTGAGTGCGGAGCCGCTATATGATGTATTTCCCGTGACGGAAACGCTTGCTCCCCCTTCCCATGAAAGAGGTTTTGCCGCGATCTTGAAAGTTGCACTCTTATAACCGCCATAGGCATTCTTTCCGATCACCCACACGGTAGCTTTTCCGACATTCTCATTGTTCTCAAATCTTACTTCATAGTTTTCCTCACCTGTTTCAGCATCTGTCGCCGGAATATAGCCGTCGGAATTCTTATTCAGTTTTACCTTGACGGGCGGGCATACAGGTTCGCCCGGTTTCCTGTATACAAGCGGATATGTATTATCAAGTTCAATGACCGCATTACTTAATGTTGTCTCTGCCATGAAAATATGGTATGTAAGAACAACCGTGTTCTTAAAGCTGTTCATCCCCGTTACAGTCACCTTAACTTCTCCCACGTCGACAGGGTCTTCGGGATCATAAGTAAGATTGTAGTCCGTGCCTTCTTTCAGTGTAAGCCTTCCGAACCTGACTGTTGGTTTTGACTTTTGGACAGTGCCGGCTTTGTATTGCATGTCCTTGATCGTATATACAAACGGATCGACTGTCAGAAGCGATGTGGAAACAATACTGAATTCCTTATAATAACTGAACCCGTAATTGCCTTTTCCTGTCACAGTGACTCTTGCAGCATTTCCGACATTTTTCTGATTCGAGTATTTTGCGGTGTAATCAACGCCGTTCGTAAGCAGTTTCTTTCCGTCATATACGTGAAGTTCATCGGCTGAAAGCGTTACATTTTCGCCAGTGAACGGCACATCTTCTATCCTGCCGATCCAGATCCCGTTCCCAATCCTGCTGCTTCGGATGCCCTGTGCTTTCAGATCGGCCACATCTGCCGGCGTGATATCGCCCCAGTCTTCCTCTGTCCAGGTCGCATACAGCGTGACAGTGGCTCCGTTTTCAATCGCAAAGTTACCGATAGCCCCGTCTGCGTAAATGGTTCCCGTTCCTTCCGGGACAAGACTCCAGCCTGCGAATTCCAGACTTTCAGAGTCCTCAAATGTACAAGCCGGAAGCGCAACGCCGTCATCGTATTTCCTTGCCTGATTCTCCATGCTTCCGGTCGCTGTGGCAAGGTTTTTATCAAATTTTACCACGTAATCGATGGGCGTCCACTTCGCGTACAAAGCAGCATCTCCCGTAAGATGGGTTCTGTTGAATGCCCATCTGTCTTCATCGTTACATTCCCTATAAAGGTACCAGCCACCAAAGATATATCCTGCAGTTGAAGGTGCATCGGGTTCAGGAATCAAACTGCCGCTCTTGATCTCAACCGATGCAGGTGCAGTCCCGTGTCCGTTTGCATCAAATGTCACCACCACGATCTCCTCCGTCTCAAGGGTGATGTTCTGAACTTCGGAGGCGAGCATGGTCTGTGAAGGAGCCACACGGATATAATAATCGCCGGCCTCAAGATTCGTAAGTGCTCCGGTACAAGCCGTCCATGCTACGGCATCCGGATTACCCTGAGGTGATGATGTCCTGTATTCGTGAATGGCGGTTGTCGGAATACTTCCCTTTCTTCCGCGGTTTGACGGATTGACTCCCACCAGTTCAGGTTTTTCTGCTTTTGTAATAGTAAACTCCTGTGGAAGACTGTCAACGGAAGTGGCACCGTTATCACCGAGTCTGACAAGCGTGAGCTTTCCGGCATTCAGTCCGGTAAGGTCGTGCGTTGTTACGCCCTCTGCCATGACAAACGTGCTCTCTTCTCCGCCAAGCGATATCTTATAATTTCCGGCTGTCAGGCCTGACAATGTGCCCTTCGCGCTCCCTGTTGCCGTAAATGTCGCAGCCGGTGTCTCCTCCTGATAAGGATCGGTAAGGGTAACCGTGACCACATCCGAAGCAAGAACTGCCCCGTCAGGCTTTACTCGTATATAGTATGTCCCTGCTCCAACTGCAAGTGCCCCGTTGCAGTCATTCCAAGATACCAAGTCCGGATCGTCTTCGGGATCTTCGGTGACATATTCGTGCGTATTCGCTGTGTTGATACTTCCGTTCCCTCCGATCTCTGTCGGATTTGTACCGATAAGTACCGGAGTGGAAGCTTTGGCAATCGTTATCTTTTGTTCTTCACTGTCAACCGTTGTTTCATAGTTTCCGTTCTTAATCAGAGTATGTTCTCCGGTGGAAAGGTCCGTCAGTAATTTTGATGTGGCACCGGCCTCAACTGTAAATTCACTCTCGTTAAACGTATAGGTCGCGCCGGAAACAAGTCCCGAAAGTTCGCCGGTACTGCACCCGAGCGCAGTAAATACTGCCGTCGGCGTTGCTTCCTTTGCGGGAACAAACTCCGCCAGTTCTATCTCCTGCGCATCGGATGTCAGCACAGTGGCCGATGCGGCAACGCGAACATAATATGTGCCGGGATCAAGGTTTGTCAGAGCGCCTGTACAGGCCGTCCATTGTACATTCTCTGCCGTGGGATCTCCGGTCGTATATTCATGTGAAGCATCCGTCGGAATGCTGCCTTTTCCGTCTATGACAGCGGGCTGCGATGCAACAAGCTGCGGCGTATCCGCACGGGTGATCGTAAACTGTTTCGGATCCGAATCCGCATTGATTTCGGATGAGGCTTTCTTCACGACGGAAACAGTACCGGGCACCAGCCCCGTTACTTCTATAACATCTTCACCTTCCGGTACGGTTATGGTTTCTTCAGCGTCACCGTTTTCCGCAGGGTAGGAAATGACATACTCTCCGCCTTCCGTAACTCCGCCGATCACACCGGAATCATATCCGGTCGCCGTAAATGTGACAGAAGAAACATCCTCGGGGATAAGACCCGTCGGGAGCAGTTCCACAAGTTCACCATCATCAAGATATGCCACTACGATGTTTCCGTCTGCATTTGTAAAAACGGAATACTGAATACTATCCGAAAGAACGGTTGTGAGTTTTTTATGATTGATCGCATTCTGAAGTGTTTTGACGATAGCCGCTCCGTTTTGATAGAACAGGATGCTGCTTCCGCTTGCGGCCGAATAATAAATGTTACCCGAGTCGTCAAGTGTCAAGTCGGCCGCATAGTTTCCGACAGCATCGCTTTTAAGCCCCATAACAGTGGCTCCGCTTCCGTTATATACGAGAATGGCATAATTACCCCGTCCGTATCCCAGGGCATATACATCAGACCCATTGCTGCAGGCTTCGTAAATATCGTATTTTTTCCAATCATCACAGATTTCCTTACCTTCACCGTGAAGCGGTGTGAAATCCACATAATATGAAGTATCGGAACCTCCATAATACTTTTCCCAAAAGGTCGTGGAGTAAACATTAACATAGTCTGCATCCGTCTGCACGATCTTCACCGGAGTTGTTGGGAAATTTCTATTTCCGTCAGGACTGGAAAACCAACCCCATCCGACAAAGACGACTGATTTTACAACGGTTTCTCCCACAACCGCATTCATGACCTCCGGATAGCCCTTACCGTCATCGCTTTCAAACCCTTCCGTATCAAAATAAGCGATATGAACACTTCCGTCGGATCCTATCACGATATCGGGTGCGGAAACGGTTCCTCCGCCGTACACATTATTTGATCCGAACTCCACGGGGACAGACCATCCGTCGTCGGTCTGACAGGTATATGCGATTGTGTTATTGTCTGTCGTATAGGCAATATGCGCCTTACCGTCATATATCGCAAGCGCGGCTTCCTTTGCGCCGGTCTCACTGCCGACCGCCTTCTCAGACCACTGAAGAGCTCCATCGGGATTGAACACACCATACCACAGCGTACCGCCCGATACTACCCCATCGGAGGCTGACCCTCCCCTCACGAACAAAACGCCGATCGAGCCGTCAGGCAGCGTTTCGGCATCCATCACAAATCCATTGACCGGATCCGCATCTGCATAAACAGGCTTTGCGGGCAATAACATTATTGCGACCGCAAACACAACGAGCAGGTGAATCAGGTTCTTCAGTTTTGGCCTTTCCTTCATTGACAGGGTTCTCCTTTCGCTAAGAAATATCAGGTTGATGCTGCATGAAAATGGACACGGACATATTTGCTTTCATCATATATTAATCTGCGCAGGATGAATATCGAACTTGCCTATTAGGCATTGACACAGTGGCAAATACTTTGTAAGAATAAAATTGAGAGAATAAAATATAATATAGAAATGAAACTTGTGTGTGGGATTCTTCTGTGTTGGATTCCGGAGCGAACGGGAGGTCTGATGATGACATTTCGGGAACGGCTAAACGATTATATGAAAGAGATCGGCCTGACTTCCAGGGAACTGGCCAATTTAAGCAACACTTCCGAGGCCGTCATCAGCCGTTACCGCAGCGGAAAGCGGCTCCCCAAACCGGACGGTGACACCACCTATGTCCTGTCTCATGCGCTTAGCCTTGCCGCACAGAAAAAAGGACTTGAAACATCGGAACATGCTCCCTACTCCGTTACATCCATACAAAACAGTCTGCTTTCCACGCTTCCCAACGCCGGAATTGATAAAAAGGATTTCCTGCGCAAACTGAATGCCCTGATCAGTTCCTTAAACATCAGTATTTCCAGATTTTCAAAGTATTCCTCTTATGACCCCAGTTTTGTCTCAAGGATCATCAAAGGAGAACGCTCTCCTTCGGATTATGTGCTTTTTGCGAGAAATGTCGGAGATTTCTGTGCGAGTGCATATCATGCCGATTCCGATCTGGAGGTCATCAGTACACTTTTGGATGTGGATAAAAAAGCCCTTTCCGGCTCCGGTCATCTGTCTGCAAAAATCGTTTCTTATCTGTTGAACCAAAGTACGGATCCGTCTGAAGATGCCCGGACAGGCAATGACGGATCGGACACCATAGAAAGCAAAACCACGGAAAAATTCCTGTCACAGATAGACAATTTTGATCTCGACGCATATATGAACCTGATCCATTTTGATAAGATCAATCTGCCTTCCATCCCCTTCAGGCTTGGATCCAACAAGTCCTATACCGGGCTTAAGGGTATGAAAAGCGCGGAACTGGACTTTTTGCGATCTGTTGCTTTCAGTGCCGACAAATCCCCGATATATATGTATTCCACACTGCCGATGACCACCATAGATGAGGATAAAGACTATTACAGAAAGTATATGTTCTATCTGGCGGTCATCATCAAAAAGGGCCACGATATTCACATCATCCATCATCTCGACCGTCCGGATAATGAAATCCTGACCGGGCTGATGGGCTGGATCCCGATCTATATGACGGGAAAAGTGCACTCTTACTATTTTCCCGGAGAAAGCGATCCGGTTTTTAAGCACTTTCTGCGATTTTCGGATAACATTGCATCCATGGGGGAATGTATCGGAAATGATATCGAGAATGCTCTGATCAAAACAACCAAAGTACCGGGGGAACTCGAAATCCATCGCAGGCGGGCCCTCGAATTGTTCGGACAGGCGTCTTTGCTGATGAATACCTATCGCAGCGAAAATGCGCTTGCTTACAGGGAGTTCCTGACAAAAGAGCTTTCAGAGATCAGTGAAGAAAGCGAATGTATCCGGCTCCTTTCCGCACCTTCCCTGTACACCCTGTCCTCTTCCGTGAGTGACGATATCAGCAGTTTCTATGATTTTTCCGAAAGCGATGCGGAAATGTTTCGGTCTGCACTTGATTTTCAAACGGATCTGGTGCATCAGTTCTTTCAAAAGGGCGGCCGGATGGAAGAATATTTATATACGCCGAATGAGTCGGGTTTCACGGAGCATCCCGCGTATCTGGCTCTTTCGGGAGCTTTCATCGACAAAAACATCGCGTATCCTTTTGACCGTTATATGAAGCATGTCGAAAAAGAGCGCAGGGTCTCCTCGGAAACGCCGGGCATGACCTGCCATGTTCTTGACGGAGACAAGTATTCCTTCAGAAATATTCAGATCACGATCTTAAAAGGAAAATGGGCCATGATCTCGAAGAACACGGCCCCTGCAATTCATTTTGTCATACACCATCCCAAGCTGGTCAATGCCATAACGGAATTATTATAGGTTCGATTAGGCAAGATGGTTTACATAATTATTAGTGAACCTGGCGGGAATAACTTTGAATGCGCTTCCTATGACCGGGTTCGATTGTGTTATGTAAACCAGGAGTGGACCTGGCGGGAATCCCACCGGCGGCTGCCGCCGCCTTTCAGGCTGGGCTGCGGCCCGGAGGCGTCACCGGCGCCTCCTCTTCTCGCTACGCTCGAAGGCCTTGCCGTTCGATTCCCTCTATTTTAATTTGCAACAGGGAGCATACTAAAGTATGCTCCCTGTTGCAAATGGACCTGGCGGGAATCGAACCCGCGTCCGAAAGCTCTTTCACCAAAACTTCTCCCATCACAGTCATTGTTTATTTATTCCCGTTACGAAGCGCCCAATGACAGGCGGATCATCCCGGTAGCTTCATAGTGCTTCTTATACCTCAAAGCTTTGGCATAAGAGTTCCCCGCAGGTTTGATGCCCTTACCCCGCGCAGCGGGTGACCCGGGAAGGACAAGCAGCAACTAGGCTGCTAATGCTAAATTAGGTCTAGCGTTTATATTTAGTTCCCCGGTTTTACGTGGAATGGGACCACGGATGGCTATCTTGACTTCCAAACCCCCGTCGAAACCAGTACAAGCCCGTGAAATTATTATATCACAAATTGCGGATTTTGAAATCCCTCTCGGCTTCACGTTTCATATCTTTTTTGGCAATATCCTGACGCTTATCATATAGTTTCTTACCTTTGGCAAGTCCTATCTCCACTTTCACGAGACTTCCCTTTAGATAAACCTGAAGCGGCACTATGGTGTAACCTTTCTCGGCAATCTTACCCGTAAGCTTCCTTATCTCATATCGATGCAGAAGAAGCTTCCTCGTACGAAGCGGGTCTCTGTTGAAGATATTGCCCTTCTCATATGGACTTATGTGCATGCCGATGATATAGACCTCATTATTCTGTATCTGGATATACGATTCCTTGATACTGCACTTGCCCTGTCTTAATGATTTGATCTCCGTTCCAAACAGTGCTATACCGGCTTCATACTTATCCTCTATGAAGTATTCATGGTATGCCTTCTTGTTATTTGCTATAAGCTTGAATGATGTTTTATCCTTAGCCATTTCCGCTCCCATATTCCTGCCGGCCGCTGTCCGACCAATTTAAGTTATCACCGGCGGTCTGACAAACTTCTTCTCTGCCCTGTCAGGCGAGGACAAAATCAACTGCCCGCAGAGCCATATCTACATCGCTTACTCTTACGCGTACCTGCTGCCCCAATGTGTATCGCCTGTGCGTATTCTCTCCTACAAGTTCGTGATCATCTTCATTGTAGTCAAAATAGTCACCCTCTATCTTGGAGATATGCACAAGTCCCTCAACAGTATTGGCAAGTCCGACATAAATCCCCCAGTTTGTCACTCCTGTTATCACACCGTCAAACTCTTCACCTATGTGTTCCTGCATATATTCAGCCTTCTTTAGCTTATAGGTCTCCCTCTCCGCCTCATCCGCAAGCCTCTCCCTGCTGCTCGACCTCGAAGCCACTTCATCGAGCATTTTACGATAATGACTTATACGTTCATCCTTAAGCCTGCCATGCAGGCTCTCCTTTATGATCCTGTGTATCTGAAGATCGGGATAACGGCGTATCGGAGACGTAAAATGGCAGTAATACTTACATGCCAGCCCGTAATGACCCAGACACTCGGTCGAGTACTTAGCTCTCTGCATCGAGCGGAGCGTAACGGAACTTATCATGGCTTCCTGCGGCGTATCCTTTATCTTCTCGAGCAGCTTCTGCAGTTCCTTCGGGTGGACCTCATCACCCTTAACCTTGATACCGTATCCGAACCTGCGGATCAGCAGTTCAAGCTTCCTTATCTTCTCGGGATCCGGATCCTCATGCACACGATAAACAAACGGTATATCCTTATGTCTGAAATGCTCGGCCACCGTTTCATTGGCAGCAAGCATGAAATCCTCTATTATCCGCGTGGCCTCATTCCTGTCATACGGTCCCACATCGACCGGCCTTCCCTTATCATCAAGCGTTATCTTCGTCTCGGGCAGGTCAAAATCGATCGCGCCGCGTTTTTTCCGCCTCCGTCTCAATATACCGGCTAATTCCTTCATCAGGAAGAACATCGGCACAAGTTCCCGGTATTCTTGCGTAAGTTCCTTATCATTATCCTCTATTATAGCGTTTACCGCGGTGTATGTCATCCGTCTGTCAGTGCGTATAACGCTTTCCGCTATCTCATGCTCAAGAAGCTTGCCGGATCTGTCAAAAGTCATAATACAGCTTAAGGACAGCCTGTCAGCCTTCTCGTTAAGCGAACATATCCCGTTACTTAAGCGCGGCGGCAGCATGGGCAGCACTCTGTCGACAAGATATACGCTCGTCCCCCTCTTGAGTGCTTCCTTATCAAGCGCCGAGTGCTCTCTGACATAGTGCGAAACATCGGCTATATGGACCCCCAACACATAGTTTTCGCCGTCCTTATATACACTGACCGCATCATCCAGGTCCTTGGCCTCCTCCGAATCAATGGTCACCATGAATTGATCCCTAAGATCCAGCCTTCCGTGTATGTCTTCATCACATACTGCATCAGGAACCTTATCCGCCTGCCTTAAAACCTTCTCCGGAAACTGTACCGGAAGATCATACCCCTTTATTATCGACAGTATGTCCACTCCAGGATCATTCTCATGTCCAAGTATCTCGGTTATCCTGCCTTCAGGGCTTTTTAACTTGGATCCGAAATCGGTTATCTCTACAACTACCTTATGACCGTCCACTGCTCCCATCGAACGCTCAACAGGTATGAAAATATCGCGGCTCAACCTGGCATCATCGGGTATTACAAAGCCGTAATGGTTCTTTGATCTCTCATATGTGCCGACTATCATGCGTTTTTCAGGCTCGGGTTCATCGACTAAAGAGTATCTTCCCCGCTTTGATATTTCGATCTTCCCGTCTTCGAGCAGTTCCTCAAGTATCTTATGCAGTTCATTTCTGTCTCTTTTCCCAACCTGCAAAAATACAGCCAGTTCCTTCTCTTTCATCGGAACATATGCTTTCTCCTGCATAAGCTTAATGAGCATCTGCATACGGAGTTCATATCTGTTCTTCGCTTCCTTCTTATTCGATTTTTCCCTTTTATTTCTCTTTTCCTTCATGATCCCGATAAAAAACGCCCCTAAGGTATCCTTAAGGGCGTAACATTCATAAAATTTCCATTTATTGATGATCAGAACCGCTTAAGATTAAGCAGAACGGTAAACACCATAAATGCGATCGCAAGTATCCTTGTTATCATAACAAGCTTGCCTTCCATCGAACGTCCCTTATTCTTACCCCAATATGTCTCAGCAGCACCGCTGATCGCACCAAGACCTGCACTTTTGCCTTCCTGTGCGAGTACTATTGTCGATAATGCAAGACAGATCAGTATAAATACGATCGTCAGTATTGTTCTTAACATAGATCCCTCCCGGTCCAAACATCTTCAGACCTTATCAGATATAAGTATTTCAATTAACACGCCTTAATATGATAACACAGTTCAAGTACTATTTCAACACTTTTTTAACCACCCAGATATGCTTTTCTGACTGAATCATTATTGAGAAGTTCCTTACCTGTTCCGGTGGTCACTATCCTGCCCGTCTCAAGCACATATCCTCTGTCTGCGACAGACAACGCCATCTGGGCATTCTGCTCGACAAGAAGTATAGTTGTACCCTTTGAATGAAGCCTCTTTATTATATCAAATATCTGCTCCACAAGGATCGGAGCAAGTCCCATCGAAGGCTCATCGAGCATAAGTATCTTGGGATGAGACATAAGAGCACGCCCCATTGCGAGCATCTGCTGTTCACCGCCCGACAGCGTTCCGGCTACCTGCTTATATCGTTCCTTAAGTCTGGGGAACAGATCCGTTACCATATCAAGATCCTCCAAAAGACCGGTACCGTCACCCGTATAAGCACCCATCTCAAGATTTTCCCTTACGGTAAGCTGATGAAAAATACGCCTTCCTTCAGGACAGAGTGCCATACCCTCTTTTACTATCTTATGCGCAGGAGTGCCCAAAAGGTTTTTACCGTTCAGCAAAACGTTTCCATTCCTGGGCTTGAGCAGACCCGCAATAGTATTCAGCGTGGTTGATTTTCCTGCTCCGTTAGCACCAATAAGCGTAACTATCTCGCCTTCATTAACTTCAAAAGATATGTCCTTTATGGCATGTATGCTTCCATAATATACATCCAGTCCGGATACGTTAAGTAAACTCATATCATCCCTCTTTTTGCTTTCCAAGGTAAGCTTCTATCACCTTAGGGTTATTCTGTATATCACTCGGAGTCCCTTTTGCTATGATCTCACCGAAATTCAGCACAGCGATACTCTCACAAACCCCCATTACAAGGTTCATATCATGTTCTATAAGAAGGATCGCTATCTGGAATTCATCCCTTATCTTCTCGATATTTTCCATAAGTTCGGATGTTTCCGACGGATTCATGCCTGCGGCAGGTTCATCAAGAAGCAGGAGCTTGGGCTCGGTTGCGAGTGCACGTACTATCTCAAGACGTCTCTGTGCACCATATGGAAGCGATCCCGCAATATACTTGGCCATTCCCTGCATATCGAAGATCGACAGAAGTTCCATTGCCCGATCGTGTGCCTTCTTCTCCTCCTTCCAATATTTCGGAAGACGGAACACTCCGGTAGGCATATGATACTTTATACTGTTATGTAAACCAATCTTAACATTATCTTCAACTGTCAGCTTGTCAAACAGTCGGATATTCTGAAAAGTTCTTGCGATCCCTGCCTGGTTGACCTGGATCGTATTCATACCATGGGTATCCCTGCCGTCAAGAAGTATCGTCCCCCTTGTAGGTTCATATACCTTGGTCAGAAGATTAAATACCGTAGTCTTCCCGGCTCCGTTAGGTCCTATAAGTCCCGAGATCTCCGTCGGGCTCATACCGATATTGAAATCATTTACAGCGGTAAGTCCTCCGAAATCGATGCCAAGATGAGAAACCTCGAGCATAAGAGGCTTGTTCACATCCCTCTCGGGAACAAAGTTCGGACTCGGAAGCTGTACAAGCTTTATATCTTTATTACTCATCTCGCTTCCCCCTTCCGCAGTTTCTTAAATAACGACTTTATCTTACTGTTTATGAACGCCATCGCTTTCTCATTATTTGTTACGAGCATAACAAGTATGAGCACGATCGCATACGCAAGCATACGATAATCCTGAAATTCTCTTAAGAGTTCGGGTAAGACGGTGAGCACTGCCGCCGCTATTATCGAACCCCTTAAGTTGCCGATGCCTCCGAGGACAACAAACACCAGAACGAGGATAGATGTATTAAAGTCAAACTTCTTGGGAACTACCGTCGAAAAATTAAGAGCATACAGGGCTCCTGCCGATCCCGCCATTGCCGCACTTGTAACGAATGCCATCAGCTTATATTTGGTCACCGGAATCCCACAGGCTTCGGCTGCTATCCTGTTGTCCCTTATGGCTGCTATCGCACGTCCGGGTCTTGAATTAACAAAATTCTGGATATAGAACAATACCAGCAGTATAAGGATTATCCCGACGAAAAACGTGGAAAGCTTGGTGATGCCCAGGGCGCCCATCGGTCCGGAAAGTATAGTCCTTCCCCCGGGCTCCATATGAAGTGACTGTTCATCCTTAAGTGAAAAATGAAGTCCTCTTCCGTCTATTCCGACGTAAAGACAGTTAAGAACATTCTTTATTATCTCACCGAACGCAAGCGTAACTATGGCCAGATAATCACCTCGCAGGCGAAGCACGGGAATCCCTATGATAATACCCGCAATACCGGCAACAAAAGCACCGATGAAAAGCGCGATGAAGAGCCTGACTATCCCGTTTGGAACAGCCGTGGACAAGCTGTTTGCAACCACCACGCCCGTAAAGGCACCCACTGACATAAAACCTGCATGACCCAAACTCAGCTCGCCGGAAATACCGACAACGAGATTAAGCGACAGAGCCATTATAATATATGAGCATATCGGGATAAGCTGACCCTTTAGGGAACTTCCGAGATTTCCCGTTGCCGAGAGTATCTGGAACAGCAAAAAGAACACAATTATTATCCCGTAATTTACAAATCCTGAGATTGTCTGTTTTGAGAATTTTTTCATAGCGCCACCTCCTCAGACTTTCTCGGCCATCTTCTTACCGAGAAGACCTGTGGGTTTAACTATAAGTACTATGATAAGTACGGCAAATACGATCGCATCACTTAGCTGGGTTGAAATGTAAGCCTTGGCGAATATCTCTATTATCCCGAGCAGTATACCGCCGAGCATAGCCCCCGGTATCGATCCTATCCCGCCAAATACCGCTGCTGTAAATGCCTTGATACCGGGCATTGCACCTGTCGTGGGCATAAGTGTCGGATAAGCCGAGCACAACAGTACACCCGCTATCGCGGCAAGACCCGAACCTATCGCAAAAGTCATGGATATCGTGGCATTGACATTAATACCCATCAACTGTGCCGCTCCCTTGTCTTCGGAAACCGCACGCATTGCCTTACCAAGCTTCGTCTTCGTTGTGAACATCGTAAGTGCGATCATTATCACTATACAGGCGATTATCGTAACTATCGCAACCGATGATATCTGGATATCACCTACAACAAGGTTGGGCAGATCCACCATGTTTGGAAATGCCTTGGGATTGGACGACCATATGAGCAATGCCGCATTCTGAAGGAAATAGGAAACTCCGATAGCCGTTATGAGCACTGCAAGAGAGCTCGCGTCCCTGAGAGGCTTGTATGCAAGCCTCTCAATAACTATACCGAGCATCGTACATACGATTATTGAAAAAAGCACGGACGGAATTGCCGGCCATCCCAAATAGGAAGTCGAACAAAATGCCATATATCCTCCTATCATGATGACATCGCCGTGCGCGAAATTAAGCATCTTGGCTATACCATATACCATGGTATAGCCAAGAGCAATTATTGCATAAACACTTCCGAGACTGATCCCGTTTATCAGATATGATAACATAACTACTCCCGATCAAAGATCTGCAATCAAAGTCCTACATAAACTCCATCCTTGATAACAACTGCCTTAGGTGCCTTGTTTACCTCCCCGTTTGCAGTCCAGGTCATTCCCTCACCCGTTATACCGTCAACCGAGAACGAGGGATCCGAGAATACGGATACAAGGATCTTGCATATATCCTCATTTGACTTATCGGTAACATCAAGACCGCCGTTCTTAGCTGCATAGAACTTAAGAGCCTCATATATGGCATAAGGGCAGTCGTATCCGTCAGCTGCGAACTGGATAGGAACTTCCTTGAAGCTGTCCTGATACTTCTTAACAAAGTTAACTGTCTTCTCATCCTTGGCATCTGCCGAGAAAGGAGTAAGGAGCATTACGCCCTCTGCCAACTTAGTATCAAATCCCTCAAGTCCGAGGATACCGTCCATACCGTCAACACCGAACATGGGAACCTTATATCCCATAGCATCTGCCTGCTGAAGTATCAGTGAAGCAGGCGTATAATAAATGGGAAGGAAGATAAGATCAGCTCCAGCCTTCTGTGCATCCGTAAGCTGTACCGAGAAGTCGTTGGCTGTATCGTCCGTGAATGTAGTGGTAGATACCACTTCAAGACCTACCTCTGCAGCCTTTGTGCTGAATGTCTGGTAGATACCGGTAGAGTAAACATCTGAATTGTTATAGATTATGGCTATCTTGCTTCCAAGACCGTTATCCTTGATATACTGTGCCGAAGCCGAACCCTGGTTGGGATCCGAGAAGCAGAGCTGGAAAATATCATCACCCTGCTCCGTAACTGATGTTGCCGAAGCAGAAGGAGTAAGCATGAACACACGGTCATTGTTGGCTTCAGCCGCAACAGCCACACAGGGAGTTGTAGTAACACATCCTACGATAGCCTGTACATTCCAGTCCTTAAGCTTATTATATGCATTAACCGATTTCTCGGCATCATGCTCATCATCCTCAGGCTGATATTCCATCTTGAAATCACCGCTTATCGCATTTATCTCATCAACTGCGATCTGGGTACCGTTTGTAACGGCGTTACCGTAAAGAGCTGCAGCACCGGTAAGAGGACCTATCATACCTACCTTAAGTGTTCCTGTAAGAGCACCTGAGCCTCCCGCTGATGCTCCCGCATCCGTTGAAGACGCTTCCGATGCATCTGCACCGTCTGCCGGAGCAGCTGCTCCCGTACCGCCGCAGGCAGCCAGAGAACATGCCATTGCAGCAGACATAAACAAAGCCAAAAGTCTCTTTTTCATAATATCCCTCCTCGTCTTACAAATACAAAACATTTGTTATAAATATTTCTAAATTATAATGTCAATCCAATTATATTGTCAAGTCCGGGAGCCCGCCGAAACGCGCAAACCAAAACAGCAGGGGTGGGAGACCCTGCTGTCTTGTGTAACATGTATTGTTATAGGATGATAAGATTTCATCTCATATTGGTCAATCTGCGACATATCGAACCTTCCTGAAACGTCCGGCTCCACTCTCCTAAATCAAGGTCAAGCTTCTGCCTTCCTCCTCGGTTCCTGCTCTCCTAAATCAAGGTCAAGCATTCTACCGACTCCTCCATCGGGCCCGGCAACTGGCTATCTTCTCTCTAGCCACGTCTCACCGCCTCCGCGTTTTCGGCCGCCCAGCCACCCCGATAATATCGACCCGTGGCATCGGCCTTATGCTCACCGCCACACTCCTTATCCTACATCTCTCAGACCGGATCCGCCGTGCTCTCAACACCTGCATCCCGACCCTCGACTTACCCTTTTGGGAACTTATTCGGACATCCTGCAACGGTACCTGCATTGACTGCGGCTATCGGATTAGACCCTATAGCTTTGCGTCCTTACCTTTCGATAAGTTTGCCAATATTCAATTCATCTTATGGTTAGATTATAACACTTTTCACAAATATGTCAACACTTTTTATCACATTTTTTGCAAAATATGACATTAATACAGATACCGGTCAATAAAGATCCCGTGTACAAAGAATCTCTGTTTCTGGGATCCTGCACCGGAACACGTTACCAGCGTGATCGAATTATCTTCTTCATTGGGTTTGGCTTCACATTCCGCCATGGATCTGTCCATGGCATCCCTGAAATACTGACGGTATTCTTTCAGATTATCCGCCGAATAATACATATTGCTTTCTTTCTCATCTATATAATAGGAATATATCTGATAGCGGTATATGCCGTCCTTCATGAACATATAGATGTATGGATCGTTCTTGACGAGCGACGGATCCTTACGGAGCTTACGCAGATTTCCGAACATTGTTCCATTCTTCATGGCATGCCCGTAAACGAAGGTGTTGAACATCGTAAGATCGGCCTTATCCTGACAGTCTATGAATATACAGCCTGCAAAATTGGGCTTGTTTTCAAACGTATTATGAAGATAGTATTCGTTGTCCGCTCCCTGGACCACAGGATAACTGATCCCTGCCGATCCGACATATATCCAGCCTATATAATCCCGGTTCTTGGCATGCAGTCCGTCGTAATCTATTTCCATATCCGGGAAATCGGCTCTGTTAAAATTCTGCCTGAATTCCCTGGTCTCTTCCTTGCTGTCCTTTTTACTGTCATTTTCCGATCCTTCGGAGGTCTGTGACTGACCGACATACTGTTCAAGTCCCGAATACTCCTCTTCAGCCTTCCTGTATTCATTATATGTGGTAAATATCATAATGCCGGCAACTATAACACCTATAGAGGCTATCCCGATTATCAGATATCTGATCTTATCACTCATCTTTACATTTCCTTCTTATTTATTATGTACTGTCTTTGTATGAAGTATATCATATTTTTTCGATAAAATAAAAGCCGGCCGGGATTATACCCGGCCGGCTCAATGAACCTTATATGCTGTTGTGTTTACTGAGCGCGTTTACGTCTCCTGTCAACCAGCAGCCATACTATTGTACCTACACATGCTAAGAATACTGCAAGCCAAAGAGCTATCGCACTTATATCTCCCGTTGCGGGACCTACTCTTGTTCCGAGAACTCCTCCCTTCGGCTTACTCCTTACTCCAAGTACTCCTGATGCCTTCTCGGCAAGAGGTCTTCTCTCTCCAAGGACTCCGCCTTCGGGAGGATTCTTGGAATTGGTTATCGTTCCGAGGTCAACTACAAACGTTCCGGCACTCTCCGAATTGATCGAGAAGGTATATACAAGAGGATCGCCCGTGATATCCCTGTTGATCTGATAACCGTCAGGCGCCTTAGTCTCAAGGAAGTAGTAATCATCCCAAGGAAGATTGTCTACCCTGATCCTGCCCTCACTGTCGGTAGTATAAGTACCATACCTGTAATATGCATCCGAGAATACCGTGCTGGCTGCAGCCTGACCTGCTGTTCTCGGTGTAGCACTGTACAGTTCAAACTCGGCTCCGGCAAGCAGATCGCCCGTTTCCGCATCGGTCTTGCGCAGTGATACGCTTCCGGTCTTTCTCCTGTTTACAAAGCTTACGGTTACAGCTGCGTTTCTTTCGGCTATCGTGAAGCTTACCGTCTCGCTGCTGAGCTCATAACTGTCAGGAGCGGATATTTCCTTGAAGTAATATGCTCCGTACGGAAGCTTGTCTACCTTAAGCTCACCGGATGAACCCACCGTGAGTTCTCTGGTACCGTCACCGTTTTCACTGAATGTATAATCTCCTGTGGTACCGGTAGCCCTTACAGCCCTTCCGTCAGATCCATACAGGTTAAATACTGCTCCCGATAACTTCTCACGTGTCTCGGCATCAAGTTTGGTGAGCACTACCGATCCGATCACGGGATCATCGAGCATCTCAACCTTCTGCTCTGCTCCGTCTGCTGCAACCTTGAAATCTACCGGCTTGGCCAGTGCATAACCCTTAGGTGCCGATATTTCCGTAAGAGTGAACTCTCCGCCTATTTCAAGTCCTTCAATATAATGAGGGATAGTTGTTGAAGTCCATCTCTCAACCTCTGTCTTTGTACCCTTCCAGGTAAGACTCAGTACCGCGCCCGGAAGTTCCTTCCTGTTTGTTGCATCCAACTTGCTTATCCGTACCTTGCTGGGCGTATTTATGAAATCATCACCGTTCTGCGATGAAATATAACCCGGAATCGATACTTCTTCTACCCTGTAGCTTATCTCCTTGCCGTTTGCATCATACCTTGGAAGCTGCTTGCGTCCCTTGGTACCAAACGCATATGAGCTTTCGGTATTGGCTATCTCGTAAGTATCAACAAGTTCATCCTTCCTGCCGGTCGTATCCGTTGCATACAGATTGATCTTAGCCACAGGCCTCTTACTTGAATCGCCACCGTCATTCCAGTACTTTTTACCATGCTTCTCAATGTATTCCTGCTTATACCTGTTGGTTACCTTCACTTCTGCGACACCGTCTTTTATAACCATCTCAGTACCGCTTCCGATAATGGTAACATCATATCCTATCGCACCGGTCTCCTTTATCTCGTATAAGAATTTATGTCCGTCCGCAGTATCCTTCATATCTCCCTCATCGTTGCCCCATCCGAGATTATTCTCGTACAGAGGTCCGAAACTGAAGGTATTATCTGCGGCAAGTTTGGTCTCCTTATACAGCTTGCCGTCCCTGAAGAGCTGTATCGTTACATCAGGCCTTACTGCTCCGTCGGGATCTATCCATGTCTTTATACCCTTGATATAGAACGGATTCTGCTTCGGAGTATTGAAGATCTCACATTCATTACCACGGTAAACTATGTCATAGCCATAATTCTCGTTACCGGTTTCTTCAACCGTATATTTATATTCCTTACCGGTAGCAAGATCATACTTTGGCAGATCATAGAACTTAAATACTGCCTTTCCTCCGGTCTCCCTTGCACCATTGGCGATCGTTACACAGTCTTCCCTGCCGTCCCCGTCAATATCAACTCTCTTGCCGTTCTGGAGCAGCCAGATGGTTATCGTATCGTAATTTTCATCTGCGATATTTCCGTTCTTATCCTTCTTAAGGATAAACGTCTTAACACCATTCAGAGTCCTGTTTTCCTGATTCAGCGTATTAGTGATCGAAACCTGATACATAGCCTCGATACCCTTCTCGGTCTTGACCATCTTAGGCTCGCTGCTCGTAAATCCACCGTTTTCGCTCTCTACTATCTTATAGCTGTATTCATAATTATCGCTGCCCTGCTTCTTATACCTGTCAACAGGTCCGAATGCGAATTTGGTCGCCCCGTTCTTAAGAGTCACGCTCTTGTAAGGTTCCTCATCAAATACACCCTGTACTTTGGAATCCCTGTAAAGATCGATCTTTATGTCAGGATATACATAGTCACTTGCGACATTGCCTTCACTGTCCTTAGGCTCGATCCAGATCTTGTCACCGTAAATATTTGTCGTACCCTCCTTGTAGTCATACATCGACTCCTCACGGATAACGCCCTTGTCGCTCTTAACATCGGAACCGTTGATTTCGATCTCCAAATCGGGTGCTAATGCATAATCCTTAGGTGCCTTGGCCTCATGGAGCTTATACTTTCCTGCGGGCAGGAGTACCTTTATCACTTCCGAATACAAGGCAGCCTCATTCGCATCTATGTCACGTATCGACAGAAGTACGGGCTTATCTGCCGATGTCCATGCGGCAACCTTTTCACCTGCTTCGTTATAGAGCTCCAACTCTGCTCCCTCAAGATATCTGCCATCGGCGATATCCTTTTTGGAAAGCCTGATCTCAAGAGGCTTATCCTTCATCAATACCGGAGAAGGAGACTGTACACCCTTTTGATCTATCGTGAATGTAACATCGTTTGCGATCGCATAACCTGCGGGCGCTGATACTTCCTTAAGTGTGTAACTCTTTCCTGTTTCAAGCTTCACCCCGTAGATCACACTGTAATTCTCATAAGAAGCCTTCTCAGCCTCCGAAAGTGCTTCCTTTGAGGCTATTGATGTTATGAGCGTCTGCTTCCTCGATGACATAAAGTCTGCCATGATCTTTCCGCTCTCATCTACTACCTGAAGCCTTGCTGCCGGAAGCTCATCCTCACCTGTTATCGCTTTCTTTGAGATAATGACGTTCACTACCGCATCATACATATTGATGCTCTGGGTTACCATACCATCGGCATCTGTCTTCTTGAATTCATTGTAATCCATTACCGTGAACTCAATATCATCAGCCTTAACATAACCTGCCGGTGTCATGGTTTCCACTACTTTGTATTTCTTACCAACTTCAAGCAGTCCTGATTCGATGGATACCGAACCGCTCTCAGGTGAGATCCATGAGTATAACGGAGTGGTCCCACCCAGTTCATAGAGCGCAAGCCCTGCACCCATTACATAGTCTTTATCTGAACCGCTTAATCTCTTCTTGCTTATATCCACCTGTATCGGACGGTCATACATGGTAAGCTTAAGAGCCTTACCTGATGAAGTGCTTATCGTTTCACGCTTGGCCGTTGCAGACTTATCCTCGGATATCTTCAGTGTTCCTTCTTCATCTATAAAGAAGGTTATGGGCTGTGCCGTATAATATCCCTTTGGTGCCTTGGTCTCCATCAGAACATACGGCTTGTTTATCTCAAGAACAGCGGTGATCGCATGCGCGGTTCCGGTACTTGACCATTCTTCTACTACGTTTTCACCGTCCATTATGCGGAGTACAGCTCCTGCCAATTCCTTATCGGTCTTAAGATCCTTTTTGGAAACGGATACATTAAGCGGTGCATCTTCCATGATCACAGTCATGCCGTTTCCGCTTCCTGTTACCCTTATACCCTCGTCTGTCTTAACACTTCCGTCTTCATTTACTTTAAATACGATATCTTTTGCAACAGCATATCCCACCGGTGCAAGATCTTCATGGATCACATAGGTTCTGCCCTGGATCACTCCCGCAGTTTCATCTCCTACCTCTATGAGCTTCGCGGCAGTTCCGCTTATCCACTTGGCTATGGGCTTACCTGTCTTCTCTCCCTTATCATCAGCCTCATACAGTTCCATGGAAGCTCCGGCAAGTTCAGTGGAACCGCCTATCTCTCTCTTGGAAATATATACCTTGATCGTATCATCAATGATCTGGCTGATCAGCGGAGTCGTAAGTGAGCCGCTTACCGTCGTACCGTCGATCCTTACCTCTGTTGTCCTGTCTGCTCCGTCAGCGGGAAGTACATACCCCTCAGGTGCCTTTATTTCCTTAAACCAGTAGGTTCCCCAAGGCAGACCCGTTATAACTATACTGTCTCCCTTAACAAAACCTTTCACCTCAGCGGCACTTAAGTATTTCTCGCCATCCTTGTACAGTTCAAATTCAGCATCCTTAACGCTCAGCTGCTTTTTATTGTTAACGCTCTTACCGTACTTGATCAGTTCTATTGAACCTTCAAGACGCGGATTGGGTACCTCGGCCGGCTTTAATTCTTCTGTTCCGTTCCTGAATACCGGTACATGTTTCTCTGCTTCGCCTTCTTTAACGACACAATCTTCCGTTACCTCAAACGTGAATATATCGTCCTTTGATGCGGAATAACCCAATTCTGCCGCCGAATCAATGTCCTCAACGAAGTAGTACTTACCCATAGGAAGATGCTCAACCAGAACTTCACCGTTTATGCCGGAAACCACATCCGTTACGTAACTGTCATCTGCCGCACGACGTACTATGAATCTGACTCCCGCGATCCTGTCCCCGGTATTGGGATCCACCTTGCTGAAGCCTGCAGTCGCTCTTACCTCAGAGTTGGTGAACGTGAAATTAATGGGATCACTTACCGGATTGCTTTTCGTTATCGAGAACTTAAGAGGCATTTCACTGACAGCATAACTCAGCTCTGCAGGTACGCTTACCTCTTTAAAATGATAGTTTCCGTAAGTAAGCGGTCCAATGGTCTCTGCGGTTATCATGCCGTCCTTATCCGTCTCATAAGACCCCACAGGCTCGTTTGTATCATCATTGACAAGCATGAATACTATGCCCGAAAGTCTGGAAACGGGTTCCTTCCCCTCAAGTACCTGGAATTCCTTCTTCAGGCTTACATAGCCGTAGCCTCTCTTGTTTATGATCGTTGCGGACTGTGATACCTCGCCCGTATCATTTACATTATCTTCATTGATCGTAAGGTATTTACTCGTAACCTTATGTGTCTCGCTTATAGGCTCGTAGCCTTCAGGTGCCTTGGTCTCATCGAAATAATAAGTACCCCAGTCCACATCCGGTACGATTATCTTACCTTCGTTGTTCGTGCAGAAGATGCCGTTTGTCGCGCCGTATATTGCGGATACGTCAACGCTCTTTCCTGCATCGTCCACTTCATAAAGTTTAAACTCTGCGCCTTCAAGACCCCTGTCTGTATCGTCGCCCTTCTTTATAAGTTCAAGAGTACCTAAAAGCTTTTTATTCTTTATGGTAGGGATCACAACTCCTGTCGAAGGTGTCTTCTCATTTATCTCAAATGAGTACTTCTTATCCTTATTCTCTGCTGTGATCGCATGTCCCTTGGGCGCTTTGGTCTCAACAAAATAATACTCATCCCAGTGAAGTCCGGGCACTTTGATCATACCGTCTTCATCTGTTACATACCTTCCATATACGTAGAACCCGTCATTAAACAGGGTCTCAAGAAGCTTGAGAGGCTTGTCCGTAGTCTTAGCGCACAGCGTAAACTCTGCTCCGGCTAACGGCTTGCCGTTCTCATCTTCCTTCCTCAGTGTAACGGTTCCCTTCTTTGGAGTATTGTATATAACGGTATCTTCGGTACTTCCAAATGTTACATTCTGTCCGTCACGCTCTATGCTGAAACTTAAGTCGCCCTGATAAGGCTCATAACCTTCGGGAGTTATCTCCTCAAAGTAGTAATCTCCGTAATACAGAGGCCCTATCTTCTCGTTGCCTTCTTCATCCGTCAGCTTACCCTTTTTATTTGTCTTGTATATATCTATAAGCTCGGTCTTATCGGCACCCTTCTTAAAAAGCTTGAACTGGATATCCTCCATGGGCTTTTTGGTATCCGCGTCCTTCTTAAGAAGCTCAACGGTACCCTTGATCCTGCTATTCGGGATCGCTCTTACTCCCGTGAATGATTCATGAAGATGCGTAGCTTCTATCCTGAAATTATGCGGCTGACCGTCAAGCACGTAACCTTCCTTCGTCTTCCTCTCTATAAGGGTATAATCACCCCATACGAGACCGCCTTTATCAGCCTTACCACCGTTCTTTGTTTCAAGAGTCGCTATCAGGGTTCCCCTGTTGGCATCATCAACATAATCTTTATAAAGATCGAACACAACTGCGTCAAGAGGTCCGTTGCCATCCTTGTCTACCTTCTCGATCTCTACCGAACCCGGCTTCTTCGTATTATCAACATATACCAGCTGGATCTCATTAACATTCTTTCTGTTTATTTCAAAACCGTATTTCGCATCTTTATCAAATTCAAAGCCTGCGGGTGCTCCTGTCTCTACGAAGAAATATGAACCCCACTCAAGATCCTCAACAAGGAATGTACCCTCATCCCCGGTCGTCTTTTCAAACATCCTCGTTTCGGTCTTATCCTTATTTATCTTATACAGATCAAATGTGGCTCCCTTGAGCAGATCACTCTCATTACCGTTTATCGTCTTAATGAGTTTAACCTTGCCTGTCTTGGGCGTATTTATAACAACAGCA
>JAFSZZ010000010.1 GCA_017458765.1 Lachnospiraceae bacterium
GATGATGCAGGTTACCAGGATGTACTTGCTGAGTTCCAGAAGCAGTACGACGCTTGGAAGTAATTCGCAGACATAAAGTGAAATACTAAGATAGACAGAACCCCCGGGGCCTCGTGCTCCGGGGGTTTCTTTGTGAGTCCTAACTTCTCCCTCCCTGAGAAGTGTTCCTGTTTACGTGGGCAGCATTAAGGAAAATTGAGATCCTCCGACAATGTCGCAGGGAATACCTGCCGCATTCACATGGCAAAAGAACCGTCCCTGCATCTTAGAAGGCAGTCATTGTAGGTGACTGAAGGGGTGTTATATGGTATAATAATTAAATTAAATATTAAGGAGCAGAAAATGGAAAAAAAATATAACATTGCGGTTGCGGGAACAGGATATGTGGGAATGTCGATGGCTACACTGCTGTCGGTGCATCACCACGTTGTGGCGGTTGATATTATACCCGAGAAGGTGGAAATGATAAATAAGAGGAAGTCCCCCATTGTCGATTCGGAGATAGAGGATTACCTTGCGAACAAGGATCTTGACTTAACCGCGACGCTTGATGCGAAGGAAGCATATAAGGATGCCGATTATGTCATAATCGCAACTCCCACCAATTACGATCCCAATAAGAATTTCTTCGACACATCGGCTGTAGAGGCCGTAATAAAGCTGGTCATCGAATATAATCCCGATGCGATAATGGTCATAAAATCAACCATCCCGGTAGGATTTACCGAATCGGCGAGGAAGAAATACAATTCACGGAACATCCTCTTTGCGCCTGAATTTCTGAGAGAGAGCAGGGCTCTGTACGATAATCTCTATCCGTCGAGGATAATAGTAGGCACGGTAATGGAAGATGAGAGGCTGTTAAATGCGGCCAAGGTATTTGCGGGGCTTCTCACGGAGGGTGCTCTTAAGGAAAATATCGATGTCCTGTTCATGGGACTTACGGAAGCGGAAGCGGTCAAGCTTTTCGCCAATACTTATCTCGCCCTCAGGGTTTCGTATTTTAACGAACTTGATACCTATGCGGAGATAAAGGGGCTGGATACGCAGAAGATCATAGAGGGTGTCTGCCTCGATCCGCGCATCGGTACACAGTACAATAACCCTTCCTTCGGTTACGGCGGTTACTGCCTGCCCAAGGATACCAAGCAGCTCCTTGCCAACTACAATGATGTGCCGCAGAACCTTATCCAGGCGATAGTTGAATCCAACAGGACGCGTAAGGATTTCATCGCCGACAGGGTACTGAGCCGTGCGGGATATTATGATTATTACAACAGCAGTTCATATAACAAGAACGAGGAAAAATCTGTAGTCATAGGCGTTAACAGGCTGACTATGAAGAGTAACTCCGACAATTTCCGTCCGAGTTCCATCCAGGGAATTATGAAGCGTATCAAGGCAAAGGGTGCCACAGTCATAGTGTATGAGCCGACTCTTGAAAACGGCACGACCTTCTTCGGAAGTGAGGTCGTAAATGATGTGGAGGAGTTCAAAAAGCGCTCGGATTCGATAATCGCCAATCGTTACGATACTGTCCTTGATGATGTTAAGGACAAGGTATATACAAGAGATATCTTCAAAAGAGATTGATATGATCATCGTTAGTGGATGACAGGGTGCCCATAGGTTTTGCACTTTTTTGGTATAAGGTTTATGTGATTTGATAAAGACTGACGGCAGGGGCTAAACTGCAGGCTGAGACAGTGCCTTTTTAGAGAGAGAAAAATGGTAGCGATAAAAACAGAATTCAGTGAATTTGTAGCAAGGGACATTAAGAAATACGAGGGTGTCAGGATCCCGCTTAAGACCTCTCTTATTATGCGAATATTTAAGAGGTGGACGAAGTGCACAAACCTTCATCCCAATCCCGATGACGAGTTCTGCTTTCCGAATGTCGGCCCCAGTTACAGTATCATATCCGACTATGAGAAGAGGATGAAGTTCGAGATGGGGCACGGAGGCAGTCCCTGGGATATAACAGATGAACGCCTTATGGTGGAGAGGATGTATCCGGAAGGGTATATGCTCATAAACGGTCACCACAGATGGGCGGCGGCGATAAGGCTTGGCATAAAGAAGGCTCCCATTAAGATCCTTAACCTTACGCATGAGGACGACATCATAGATATTATTGAAAGATCAAAGAATGACAAAAGAGTTGCCATCGATCTTGATGATCTGATCTTTGTAAATGAAGCCGAATATCCCGCAGAGAAAAAACTTCCTTACCTTGCGGACTTAAGATACGATAAAAAGCGGATCCGTCTCGGTTTTCCGGCGCTTTGCCGTTTCTTTCAGTCGCGGGGTTATGATGTATGGGTATTCACATCGGAATATTGTTCGGTGGATCATATAGAAGGCCTGTTAAAGAGATATCATGTAACTCCCGATGGAATAATAACGGCTTCCGGAAGGATAGAGAAGACTGAAGAAAATAAGAAAAAGCGTATCAGGGAGATGATGAAGAAGAAATATATAAGGACCATTACCCTGTATAACGATATTATGATAGTCGTAAACAGTCAGACAGGTGATTCGGATCAGATACCGCTTGAGGGATCGGCAAACGAATGGGTCTTAGACGTTGAAAAGGCGGTCAAGGGGATTGAAGAAAACGAAGAATAACGGTGCCGGAAATATAAATAATAAGATGCGGGTTTCCTTCGATCTTGATGAGGTCCTGTTTGTCTATCCGGAAACCCACAAGACGGAACCGCCTCTTAAGTTCCCGTTCAACAGGATCTATAAGGAGAGGCTGCGCCTGGGTGCGCCGCGTCTTATAAACCGTCTTCAGGGTCTGGGGTATGAAGTATGGGTGTATACATCATCTTTTCGCTCCGAAGCATATATAAAAGGCCTGTTCCGTCACTACGGCGTTCATTTTGACGGTATAGTGAACGGTACGAGGCATCTTAAGGAAGTCCAGAGGGACAATAAGATCACATTACCGCAGAAGGTCCCTAGCAGATACAGGATATCACTTCATGTTGATGATGAATCGGTCATATGCACCCTGGCGAGGCAGTACGGGTTCAACGCATACCAGCTGGATGCGCAGGATGATGACTGGGAAGAGAAGATAGTGGAACGTGCGGAACAGATAAAGAAAAGAGAATTTTCATGAGAAAAGTGGAGGGACAGAAATGAAAAGAAGACTGATTGCGATCCTCATGGCAGGAGTTATGGTATTGGCGACGGGATGTTCGGCCAATGTCAGTGTGGATCCCGATACGGGAGTGTTATCGATCGACGGAAAACCGGTCAATGAACTCATGAAGAACATTGATCCCGATGTGTTCAAAGGCGTATCCGGATCGGAGAACAGCATCGAAGAAAACGATACGGATGAAGGCGGCAGTGATGAGAAGGATGATGATATCACCGAATACGAAGGCGGCTTAAGGATCGCTTATCCGGATGAATTTAAAAATGCATCCGGAGTCGTGGATGCATTTTCCGGAGATCTGGAAAGAGGCGTATATATAACGGAATTACAGTATTGCGGAGTTCCGGAGGAATGGATAAAGGAAGCTATATATATAGATGATCCCGATCCCGAGGATGTACAGAAATATAAGGATACCCAAACGGTCCTGACCTACGTGGTATCCATCGACGGCGACCGGGATAAGGAGACACTGGAGGAGATACTCCGTGATAATCTGCCCGATGAAGAGAAGGATGGGTTCAGCGGTAAGGATCTGAAGGAGTTATGCAAGGTCGATGATTGTACCTTCTACAGGGTGACTACTTTTGACGGACGCAGAGTTGAAAATCTGGATGAGGATTTTGCCGAAGAATACGATAAATTATATGGCATGCTTGATGATGTTCTTGAAAACGCGGAATACTTTAAGCCTGTAAACCCGTATGCGGATATGCTCGGTAAGAAGATCGAATTTACGACCACCGATATGGACGGTAACGAGATAACAAGCGAGGAGATATTCTCGAAGAATAAGGTCACTATGATAAATGTATGGGCGACATGGTGTCATTGGTGTGTTGAGGAGCTTCCCGAGCTTAATGAGATGAACGAAGAGCTTGCAAAGAAGGACTGTGCGATAATCGGACTCCTTGGCGACGGAACCGATGAAGAAGCTATAGAAGAAGGCAAGCGTATCCTTAAGGAAAAAGGCGTCACATATCTTAACATCCTTCCGTGGGAAGGTGCGGTCGAGGATGTTTTCAGGATGGAAAGCTGGCCCTCATCGTTCTTCGTAGACAGTGAAGGAACGATAATTGAACTGCCTGTTATAGGTGCAAGTATGGATGCTTACGAGGAAACGTTCGATCTGATACTTAATGGTGATGAGTCGGAAAGTAAAACAGAGACCGTGACGGAGGCCGAACCCGGGGAGAACCCGTCCATTACCGCAAATGACGTAAAGCAGTACAGGGTATATGTGACCGATACGGAAGGAGATCCCGTTAAGGGTGCAATGGTACAGATGTGCGATGACAGTACATGCAGGGTCGGCAATACGGACGAGGACGGACTTGCCGTATTCGAGGTTAAGGAGGAGAAATACACTGTTCACGTTCTCAAGGTTCCCAAGGGTTATAAGAAAGTTACCGAGGAATATGAGATGCCGGACGAATACAGTGACCTTCATATCGTGATCGAAAAGGAATAAAAATGGACAGATCAAGGCTATATATGTCAGTACAATCTATTATATGCATTTTGGCCGTTATCCTGTTAACCGGAGCTGCCATAGGGATATACGGCAAAGGAAAGGCGGCAAAAGCCGAAGATCCGACGGCTTACATTTACACGAGGGAGTCTGCCGTGAGTGCGGCAGCACCGGGTATATTTATGCTGATCACAGGTTTCGGATTTTCGATAGCCGGTGCGGTGATGGGAATACGTGATGAAAATGACGATAAGTCCGTTCCTGCCGATGTATGTAAAGACGCGATGAAGCGTGCGGTCGATGCTCATAACGCAAAAAAGCCTGAGGAAGCGGCTGCGCGAAAAGGCAGAATGTATAAAGTAAGGCTTGGTGTTCTGATCGCTGCCCTGATATGCATTATTGCCGGTATGGTAAACGGTAACATGAAGGATATCCTTATAAAGGCGATCAATATCTGCACTGAATGCATAGGGTTGGGATAAAGCTTAGAGAACTGACAGGATAAGACAGGTATGGAAAATAAAATTTCTTTATGGTGGAAGGGTCATCGCCCGTCAAAGCGGCGGCTTATACAGCTGTACAGTGCGCTTCTGTATAACGCAAATCTAAAAGGCTTCGTGAGCGGCCGGATATATACGGGGAATACCAAGGCGTTATGTGTTCCGGGATTTAACTGTTATTCATGTCCCGGAGCAGTGGGCGCCTGTCCTTTGGGCTCCCTGCAGGCTTCGCTTGCCGCATCGGGAAAACATATCGGATTCTATATAGTCGGGATATTCCTGCTCTACGGGCTTATCGCGGGCAGGACGATCTGCGGATGGGTATGTCCGATGGGACTCATACAGGAGATCCTGCATAAGATCCCCACTTATAAGTTAAGAAAAAGCAGGGTAACGAGGGTGTTATCATATCTTAAATATCTTATCCTTGCCGTATTCGTTTTTGCCATACCATTATGGTACGGGCTTAAGCACGATATGGCGGTTCCGGGTTTTTGCAAATATATCTGTCCCGCCGGTACCTTTGAAGGTGCCATGGCTCTTCTTGCAAATAAAAACAACAGCGGATTTTTCGGAATGCTCGGCATTCTGTTTACCCGCAAGTTTGTGATAATGCTGATAATAGGACTTGCATGCGTATTCTGCTACAGATCCTTCTGCCGTTTTTTATGTCCTTTGGGTGCGTTATACGGGATGTTTAATAAGCTTGCCGTTATCGGCGTAAAGGTTGATATGGACAGATGCAACGGATGTGGTCTGTGCGTACGCAAATGTAAGATGGACGTAAAAAGGGTCGGCGATCATGAATGCATCCACTGCGGACACTGTATTGATACCTGTGCGCAGGGAGCACTCTCATTAAAGGCGGGAGAGTTCACCCTTAAGGCTCCCGCAAAGGGATGCGCCGGTGATACGGAGCAGACGGTTGAAAAAAGAAAAAAGATTGAAAGGACCGCATGGACTGTTGCCATTGCCGTGCTCGTACTTGCACTGCTCTTCTATAACGTTTTGTCGGACAGTAAGGATAAGAAGGATGCAGGCAGTGATACGGCGGCAGTGCAGACAGCGAAAAGGGATGAAGTTAAGGAGCAGTCCTCGGATATCAGTCCTGAAGGAAACGGATCGGGTACGGAAGCAGGCGATGATATTACCGGAGGGGATCCTGCGTCAGGATACGAAAGCAGTGCTGATATCGGATACAATGTCGGCGAGCGGCTGGAGGATTTTTCGGTAAAGTGTCTTAACGGCAGCACCTTTACCTTAAGCGAATATAAGGGAAAGGTTGTATTTATCAATCTGTGGGCGACCTGGTGCGGTCCCTGCGTTGCGGAACTGCCGTATTTTAACGATTTCTTACATGAGCACGCGGATGATGTTGCGATGCTTGCCTGTCATTCGCCCTCGGTAAGTGAAGATGTTGAGGAATTTCTTGAGGATAAGGGATGGGATATCCCGTTTGCGATAGACGAAGACGGGGAAGGAGTGTTCAGGGTGACCGGCGGCTCCAATACTCTTCCGCAGACGATAGTCTTAAACAGGAAGGGTGAAGTCATATATAACGAGATCCGTTCCGTGACTCCGGAAATGCTTGAGAAGCTGTATGTGCAGGCAGCAGGTGATAAGACCGTAAACGATAGAGCAGATGAAGCCTTGAATGAGGCAGTGGATGTTGACACGGAAGATGAGACCGTAAGTGATGCTGCAGATCTGAATGCGAAAGATGAAGCCGTAAACGATAAGGCAGATGAAGCCATAGAAGAAGCAGCGGATGTTGACACGGAAGATGAGTCTGTAAACGAAGCTGCAGATGCGGAAACAGAAGACAGCTTTGCTCCCTACGGGCATGATATAGGCGACCGCCTTCCCGATTTTACGGCAAAATGCCTTGACGGCAGCATCTTCACACTGTCGGA
Organism: Lachnospiraceae bacterium; assembly: GCA_017458765.1. GTDB lineage: Bacteria > Bacillota > Clostridia > Lachnospirales > Lachnospiraceae > UBA2868. The sequence continues at coordinate 7,054 of JAFSZZ010000010.1, forward strand.
TAATACCGGTAAGATCACCGTGATCCACCTTTGGGCAACGTATTCGAAGGACAGTATCGAAGGTTTAAGAGAACTTGACGCCTTCTGCAGGGAGCAGGGTGATAAGGTTGCGGCCATTGCGGTGCACAACCATTACGGTTCGGGTAAAGCCGCGGAATATGCAAAGGATATCGATGTACCGGTGGCGATCGACAACGGCGATGAGGAGATATTCAGGCTTACCGGAGGATCGATGATGCTGCCAAGGACCGTGATCCTTAACGAGAGAGGAGAAGTGATCTATAACAGCAGGGGACTGCTCACCGGGGAGCAGCTGGAAACATTTTTAATGAAAAAATGACAAAAATGGGTTATAATCATCGTATGAGTCTGTTGATACTATCAGAGGAGAGCGCATATGACAGTAAGCGAGAGAATATTCGAACTCATTAAGGAAAGAGGTTATACACAAAAGGAATTTTCAAAAAAGACGGGGATTGCCGAGAGCACGATAAGCGATTGGAAGAAGAAGGGTACCAATCCGGTATCTGATAAGATACTGATGATCTGCGAAGTGCTTGAAGTATCTCCGTATTTTTTATTGTCCGGTGCCGAGAACAAGGGAGAATGCAGCAGGGAGAACCGGACGTCTGTCGTGCCCGGGACTTCGGATACGGGAGAACTCATGGCCTGCTATGAAGTTCTTGATGCTGCGGGCAGGAAGGAAGCCCTTAAGTATCTTAAGAAACTTGCGGGTGAAGGCATCGCAGCAAAAGAGCCGGCAGGGACAGGGGCTTCTGTAAAACCCGGGGATACAGAGAAACCTAAGGCTGCAGTAAAGACAAAGGATACAGAGAAGCCTAAGGATACAGAGAAGACCAAGGCAGCTGCAAAACCCGCAATTTCTCATCTTCCGGATATCAGGACGATAGCGAGCGAGGAAGCCGACTATCTTATAAAGGCATCGGAAGAAGAGGACGGAATTAAGAAGAAAAAGGATAAAAAGGATAAAAAGGATAAGTCCGGGGATAAGGACAAGAGCAGGGACAAGAAGAAAAAAGACAAGGATAAGTCCAAGGATAAAGGCAAGGACAAGAAGAAAAAGAAGAAGGGTTATCTGCTTGATCGCTGATGAACATAGTATTGCTTTCGGGTGGCTCGGGCAAGCGCCTGTGGCCCCTTTCAAATGACGTAAGGTCGAAACAATTTATCAAGATTTTCAAAAACGATGACGGAACCTATGAATCCATGCTTCAGCGGATGTACCGCCAGTTTAAGAAGGTGGATGAGGATGCCGTCATTACTATCGCCACATCCAAGGCGCAGGTGTCCGCGATCCGCAACCAGTTGGGTGATGAGGTCGGGATTTCCGTGGAGCCGTGCAGGAGGGACACTTTTCCCGCGGTAGCACTGGCGTCCGCATATCTGTCGGATATAGAGGGCGTTTCCCCTGATGAGACAGTGGTCATAGTGCCGGTCGATCCATACGTGGAAGAGGATTATTTCAAGGCCGTGAAGGAACTCTCGGAGCAGGCGGATAAGGGTGAAGCCAACCTGGTGCTGATGGGCGTTGAACCAACAAGCCCGTCCGAGAGATACGGATATATTATCCCCGAGACGGATGGGCCGGTTTCTTTTGCCGCAAACTTCAAGGAGAAACCCACGAAGGAGCAGGCGCAGGAGTATATCGCGCAGGGAGCGCTCTGGAACGGAGGCGTGTTCGCCTATAAGCTTAGGTATATGCTCGATAAGGCGCACGAACTAATCGAATTTACCGATTATAAGGATCTTTTTGACAAATACGGAACACTGACGAAGATATCCTTTGATTATGCCGTGGTCGAGAAGGAAGACAGGATACAGGTAAGGCGGTTCTCGGGGAAATGGAAGGATCTGGGTACCTGGAATTCCCTGACAGCAGCGATGCAGGATGAGGTCATAGGCAAGGGTATCTTAAACGATGAGTGCAGCGGAGTCCATATCGTAAACGAGATGGACGTTCCGGTACTGGCGATGGGACTCCACGATGTCATCATTTCAGCTTCTCCGGACGGGATACTCGTATCCGACAAGGAGCAGAGTTCCCTCATAAAGCCGTTTGTTGACGGTATCGAGCAGCAGATAATGTTTGCCGAGAAATCCTGGGGCAGTTACAGGGTAATGGACGTTGAGTCGGAATCCATGACGATCAAGGTGACCCTAAAGCCCGGCAATTCTATGAATTACCACAGCCACAGGAACCGCGATGAGGTGTGGGTGGTACTCGCGGGAGAAGGCACGACGATAGTCGACGGCATGGAGCAGATCGTCACACCGGGAGATGTCATAACCATGAGCGCGGGCTGCCGCCATACGGTCATTGCGAAGACGGAACTTAAGCTTATCGAGGTCCAGCTGGGCCGGGAGATAAGTGTTACAGATAAGATAAAATATAAGCTGGAGTATTAATTTTGGGGAATAAGCCTATGCTCCTAAGACCCACCGGGAAGGATTATCTGTGGGGCGGACGGAGGCTTAACGATGAATTCGAGAAAAATATCGATCTGGCGCCGCTTGCGGAGACGTGGGAATGTTCCACTCATCCGGACGGGCCGAGTTACGTATCGGGCGGTGAGTTTGACGGGATGAAGCTGTCGGAGGTTTTAAAGGCGCATCCCGAATACCTTGGCACCCATTCTGCAGGCATGGATATTAAGGAAGATGGCGGGCTGCCAATTCTTATAAAGTTCATCGATGCGGACAAGGATCTCTCTGTTCAGGTGCATCCCGACGATAAGTATGCACAGGAGCATGAAGGGGGCCGGCGCGGCAAGACAGAGATGTGGTACGTCCTTGACGCGGCACATGATGCGAAACTCGTATATGGGCTCAACAGGGCGATGAGCCGTGAAGATGTAAAGAAGGCGATAGACGACGGGACAATAGTAAAATACTTACAGACTGTCCCGGTTAAGAAGGATGATGTATTCTTCGTGGAGGCAGGCACCATACATGCGATCGGAGCAGGTGTACTTATAGCCGAGATCCAGGAAAGCTCCAACCTTACCTATCGACTTTATGATTACGACAGGACGGATAAGGGAGGCAGCAGGCGGGAGCTCCATATAGACAAGGCGCTTGATGTGGCGAAACTTTCGGGAGTGTCGGAGCCCAGGCAGCCGCTTCGGGTGCTCAAGTACAGGCAGGGAGTCGCTTCGGAGCTTTTGTGCAGATGCAGGTATTTTGAAGTGTACAGGATGCTCATAAATACGGAGCGCCGCCAGAAGGTAACATATTCCGCGGACAGTGTGAGCTTCAAGGTGCTCCTTTGTGTCAGCGGCTGCGGGACGATAAGCTGTGAGGATATGAAGATGGATTTTTACAAGGGAGACTGTATCTTTGTTCCTGCGGATTCCGGGGAGCTTACGATCCACGGACAGGCACAGTTCCTTGATATAAGGGGATGATCAGTTATTTTCAATTTGTGTAACTATTCAGAACAGGGTTTTCGCTGTTCTGAATAGTTACCAATCTGTCATAATTTTATAAAAATATTCACAATAAAGTAGTAATTTTCGTATATTTTTGGTAGAATTAGAAAGTAATTGTGACAGATTTTTACGATTTGTTCATGATGTAAATGGTAATTGTTCAGAAGAGGGAATAAGGATAATTACTGTTATATAAAAAACATACGGATTAAGGAGGATAAGTATGAGTAGGAAATGGGTTTATTTGTTCAGTGAGGGCAGTGCCGACATGAGGAACCTGCTCGGAGGTAAGGGCGCGAACCTTGCTGAGATGACCAATCTGGGACTTCCTGTACCGCAGGGCTTTACCATCACGACAGAGGCATGTACTCAGTACTACGAGGACGGCAGGGAGATAAATGCCGAGATCCGCGCTCAGATCGATGAGTATATCCTTAAGATGGAGGAGATCACCGGCAAGAAGTTCGGAGACAAGGAGAATCCGCTTCTTGTATCGGTAAGGTCGGGAGCCAGAGCTTCGATGCCGGGTATGATGGATACTATCCTCAATCTTGGACTTAATGAAGACGTTGTTAAGGTTATCGCAGAGAAATCAAACAATCCGCGCTGGGCATGGGACTGCTACAGGCGTTTCATCCAGATGTATTCGGATGTTGTTATGGAAGTCGGCAAGAAGTATTTTGAAGAGCTGATCGACAAGATGAAGAACGAGAAGGGCGTTAAGCAGGATGTTGAGCTTGGTGCCGAGGATCTTAAGGAGCTTGCCGAGCAGTTCAAGGCGGAATATAAGGAGAAGATCGGAACGGACTTCCCGACCGATCCCAAGGAGCAGCTATACGGCGCGATCAAGGCAGTGTTCCGCTCATGGGACAACCCCCGTGCCAATGTTTACAGAAGAGACAACGACATACCTTATTCATGGGGAACGGCAGTAAATGTTCAGTCCATGGCTTTCGGCAACATGGGCGATGACTGCGGTACCGGCGTTGCCTTCACACGCGATCCAGCTACCGGAAACAAGGGCCTGTTCGGAGAATTTCTGACAAACGCACAGGGCGAGGACGTTGTTGCAGGTGTCCGCACACCCATGAAGATAGCTGAGATGGAGGAGAAATTCCCCGAAGCTTTCGCTCAGTTCAAGGATGTATGCCATAAGCTTGAGACTCATTACCGCGACATGCAGGATATGGAGTTTACCGTTGAGCATAACAAGCTCTACATGCTCCAGACACGTAACGGTAAGAGGACTGCTCAGGCAGCGCTCAAGATCGCATGTGATCTTGTTGATGACGGCATGAGGACAGAGGAAGAGGCTGTTGCGATGATCGAGCCGCGTAACCTCGATACCCTTCTTCATCCGCAGTTTGACGCAGCCGCTCTTAAGGCAGCAACTCCGCTTGGCAAGGGCCTCGGTGCTTCACCCGGAGCAGCCTGCGGTAAGGTCGTTTTCACTGCTGATGATGCCGAAGAGTGGGCAGCCAGGGGCGAGAAGGTCGTTCTTGTCCGTCTTGAGACCTCACCCGAGGATATCACGGGTATGAAGGCAGCACAGGGAATACTTACGGTCCGCGGCGGTATGACCAGCCATGCAGCGGTAGTTGCAAGGGGCATGGGCGAGTGCTGTGTATCCGGCTGCGGCGATATCGTAATGGATGAAGCGAACAAGAAGTTCACTCTCGCAGGCGAGACCTTCACGGAAGGTTCCGAGATAAGTATAGACGGTACGACAGGTAACATCTACAAGGGCATCATCCCCACGGTAGATGCTCAGATAGCGGGAGAATTCGGCAGGGTTATGGCATGGGCAGACAAGTTCCGCACCATGAAGGTACGTACCAATGCCGATACACCGGCTGATGCGAAGAAGGCACGTGAGCTTGGTGCGGAGGGTATCGGTCTGTGCCGTACGGAGCATATGTTCTTCGAAGAGACAAGGATCGAAGCATTCCGCCAGATGATCTGCTCCGATTCGGTAAAGGAGAGAGAGGAAGCGCTTGATAAGATACTTCCCTACCAGCAGGGTGATTTTGAACAGATATATGAGGCACTTGAAGGATGTCCCGTAACCATAAGGTTCCTTGATCCGCCCCTTCACGAATTCCTTCCCACCGAAGAGGCCGACATCATGAAGCTTGCGGCCAATACTGGGAAGAGCGTTGAGAAGATAAGGGAATATATCCAGTCGCTCCATGAGTTTAACCCGATGATGGGTCACAGGGGCTGCCGTCTTGCCGTTACATATCCCGAGATAGCAAAGATGCAGACCAAGGCTGTTATCAGGGCTGCCATCAAGGTTTCGGGTGATCATCCGGACTGGAACTTAAAGCCCGAGATCATGATACCTCTTATCTGTGACGTTAAAGAGTTTAAGATGATCAAGAAGATAGTTGTTGAGACAGCCGATGAGGAGATCAAGGCAGCAGGCGTTTCGCTTGATTATGAGGTGGGTACAATGATCGAGATACCCAGGGCATGCCTTACGGCCGATGAGATTGCCGGGGAAGCTGATTTCTTCTGCTTCGGCACCAACGATCTTACTCAGATGACATTCGGCTTTTCGAGAGATGATTCCGGCAAGTTCCTTGAGAGCTATTATGACACCAAGATATTTGAAAACGATCCGTTCGCACGTCTTGACCAGAGCGGCGTAGGCAAGCTCATGGAAATGGCCATAAAGCTTGGCAAGCCCGTCAATCAGAAGCTCCACGTAGGTATCTGCGGCGAGCACGGCGGCGATCCGACATCTATAGAGTTCTGCAATAAGATCGGACTTGACTATGTCAGCTGCTCACCTTTCCGTGTTCCGATCGCAAGGCTTGCAGCGGCACAGGCTGCGATAGCCCAAAAGAACGACAAGGGCGGCTGCGATAAGGGCTTCGATGAGAAGATGAAGGATGCCAGGGATACGACGAAGGAATTCGCAGACAAGGCTGTAGAAGTAGCCAGGGAAGTGGGCAAGACGATGGTCGAGGTAGGAGTTGAGGCAGCTAAGATCGGCAAGGAAGTAGCCAAGGCCGGTATAGCAGGTGCCAAGGCAGGATTTGACGAGGCCAAGAAGACCTACAACGAAAACAAGAACAAATAAGACAAGGGGACGGTTCTTCTTCTTTCCGATAAAAACAGTCAGTAAACGCCTTCCTGGATGATCTGCAGGAAGGCGTTTTTTATTGCCATTATTCTTGGGCTAACCGTCTTACGGTAGCTTCTTTGTGATTATATTATAACATTATTATTGTTGTCAAATTGATCAAAACTGAAGATGATGGTCGTTTTTGTTGTGTAATAATACGATAGTATGATAAAATATGCGAGTATGTAAGACACGGGGATGGTTCTTCTGTCTTATAAAACATTTCATGAGGAGGAAGCAAAAATGTCACAAGAGATACCCTACAAGATTTACTTAGATGAAAAGGATATTCCCGCATC
>JAFSZZ010000114.1 GCA_017458765.1 Lachnospiraceae bacterium
CCTCGCGGAGTTCCTTGTTGTTATGTAAACTGCCATCCTTAAGATCCTTAAATCTCATATCCCGTCCTACGCATCTTCCTTCTTAAGGTTCCTTAACTCTTCCTTGACCTCGATCAGATTATCCTTAAGGTGTGGATTGAGCCCGCTCCTTACGAGCAGGACATTGAGCATCTGATTTGTAAGATCATAATTCTTGAGTTTCATCGCATTCATGCAGATTATGTAATCAAGTGTCACTTCATCCATGCCGCACATCGGAAAGCTCTCACTCTGCCTCGCAGTCATGAATCCGTCTATGGCATTGGAGAGAAGTTCCGTTTCATCCTGCTCAAGTTCCTCCATTATCTGAAGATAATCTTTCCTGTCAATTTCTTCCATGCCTGCCTCGATAGCTTCCTTCTTGGAGCGGAGCATCCATGCCATCTTAAGACACAGATAAGCTTTTTCACTGTTTTTCCCCCTCTTTACCATCGCATTTCCAAGTGCCAGCTGATATCTTACAAAGGCCTCATCATAGTTGAACACTTCCCGCTCCGGAAGAGGCTTGAAATTCCTTGATATCCCTTCCCTGACAAGCTTGGCCTGCGGCGGCGTGATATTATGAAAAAACCTCCCGAGCGCCGCATATCCGCAATAAGGACAGAGGATAACATCATATTTCATCGGATCGAAATTCTTAAACTTGGGGCGCAGATCCTTATCCATCCCCGCCGGCCTTAACTTGGACTGTCTTATGGCAGGAGCCTTAAAATCCTTAAAACATACGGGGCAGGTATGGCTCTTTGCGAAAACATACTCATGTTCGTCTATCTGCTTTTTCTCAGGCTGCTGAACGGGTTCATTCTTAACTTCCGCCTGTTTTTCCTCTTCTCCGAAAAGACTTTTCTTTTCAAGATTCCCCAATCCCAGATCCTTTAATCCGGAAAGAATACTGCTCATAATATAAATACCTCTTTCTTCTGTATAAATTATTGTGCCATCCGGTATCCCAGTCAGTTCTGTGCCGGAAGTTTGAACGAACTCTTAAGTGACACTATGCGGTTAAATACAAGCGCATCGTCCTTAGAATCCCTGGAATCCACACAAAAATACCCCTGCCTTACAAACTGGAAACTGTCATAGGCCGATGCTCCCCTGATATTCTCCTCTATACGGCAGTCCTTAAGGATAGTCCGTGAATTCGGATTGAGATTCAGGGAGCCGTCCTCCTCATTATAGACCCCCTTCTCTTCATCAACAAGATTCTCATAGAGGCGGACCTCCGCCCTGACACTGTGCGCCGCGCTCACCCAATGGATCGTGCCCTTGACCTTACGTGTCCCGCACTCCCCGTTTCTTGTTTCGGGATCGTAAGTACAGTGTATCTCCGTAACCCTGCCGTCTGCATCCGTCTCATAGCTTTCGCATTTTACAAAATAAGCGTTCATCAGACGGACCTCATTGCCGGGGAAGAGACGGAAATACTTCCTGGGCGGATCTATCATGAAATCCTCCCTGTCTATGTAAAGTTCCCTCGAAAATGCCACCTTACGGGTGCCAAGGCCTTCATTTTCAAGGTTATTTGCCACTTCAAAATACTCGACCTTATCTTCGGGATAATTGTCTATCACAAGCCTGATCGGATCGAGCACCGCCATGATACGGCTGCGCTTGCACTTAAGATCCTCTCTTATACAATATTCGAGCATGGCATAATCTACGCTCGAGTTCCCCTTGCTGACACCGCAGAGTTCTACAAACATCTTGATGGATTCAGGTGTAAACCCGCGCCTCCTGAGCGCCGCAATGGATACAAGCCTCGGATCGTCCCAGCCGTCAACGATGCCATCCTCCACAAGCTTCTTGATATAACGCTTACCCGTGACAACATTGGTAAGGTAAAGCTTGGCAAACTCTATCTGTCTCGGCGGATATTCGTATTCAAGTTCCCGCACCACCCAGTCATACAGGGGTCTGTGATCCTCAAATTCGAGTGTGCATATGGAATGGGTAATACCCTCTATAGCATCCTCAATGGGATGGGCAAAATCGTACATCGGATAAATGCACCACTTATCCCCCGTATTATGATGGCTCATGTGCGCCACGCGGTAGATGACCGGATCACGCATGTTTATATTGGGGGATGCCATGTCTATCTTAGCCCGGAGTACCTTCTCACCATCCTTATACATCCCGTTCTTCATGTTCTCGAACAGTTCAAGATTCTCCTCTACGCTCCTGTCCCTGTACGGACTGTTCTTACCGGGAGTCTCAAAGCTGCCGCGGTATTCCCTTATCTCATCGGCACTTAAGTCGCATACAAAGGCCTTGCCCTTTTTTATAAGCTTAACCGCGGCCTCATACATCTGATCAAAATAATCGGAGGCAAAAAACAGCCTGTCTTCAAAATCAGCTCCGAGCCACTGAACATCCGCCTTAATGGATTCGACAAATTCGGTCTTCTCCTTGGTCGGATTGGTATCGTCAAACCTGAGATTAAACTTGCCGCCGTATTCCTTCGCAAGGCCGTAATTTAAGAGTATCGACTTGGCATGGCCAATATGAAGATAACCGTTCGGCTCGGGCGGGAATCTCGTGTGCACCGATTTATAGTGTCCTTCAGCCAGATCCTTATCTATCTCGTTCTCAATAAAATTGCGGGAAACAACTTCCTTTTCCCCGCCTTCTTCGTTTACTGTCCTCTCGATATCAGACATCTCATTTCTCCTTATAATAAAGTACCTATCCGGAATCATTTATCATGACTCCGAATAGGTACATCATACCAAAAAATCAATTGTTCAACAAGCCAAATTTATGACCTGAAGTAACTGATTATATCCTGCAGTTCCTTGGCAAGTTCCTGAAGATTTCCCGCAGAATCGTTTATGATGCTGAAAGTTGCATTAAGTTCCTGCATGGAAGCATTCGTTTCCTCTGTGGATGCTGCATTTTCTTCCGAAATCGCCGACAGATCGGATACTATACCCACAAGAGTATCCTTGGCGCCCGTGAGTCCTTCGATCTTCGCGGCGATCGCTTCCGCACTCTCGGCAACGCTTATGACACCCTGAGCCATTGATTCCATGTTATCCCTTGTTGCTTCCATCTGAACCGACTGGCTCTCAAAGCTCTCATTAAGTCTTGCCATGACATCAACGGATGCAGATGCATCCTGAAGCAGCTGATCCACAATGCGGCCTATCTCCTGAGCACTCTGGTTCGACTGCTCTGCAAGAGCTGCTATCTCCTCTGCAACTACCGCAAAACCACGTCCGGCCTCTCCGGCCCTGGCTGCCTCGATGGAAGCATTGAGTGACAGCAGATTGGTCTGGCTTGCAATGGATGTGATCGCCGCAACAAAACTGTGTATGTCCTTGGCAGATTCGTTGGTGGATTTTATTGTTTCACCGATATTATGAACCGACTCCTGAACTTCCCTGCTCTGTGAAAGCAGCTTATTCAGTGCATCCATAGCTTCATCGCAGGTGATCTTCATGCTCTCGGCATAACTGTCAAGCTGCTCGACATTTCCTGCTATGACCTCAATATCATTACCTATGTCGTTGGTATTACCTGCCGCATGTTCAACACTCTCAGCCTGTGATACGGCTCCCTGACTGATCTCATCAACCGCTATGGTTACCTGTCCG
>JAFSZZ010000115.1 GCA_017458765.1 Lachnospiraceae bacterium
AAGACTTATGATCTGATGCCCGAGACAGATCCCGAATATCGGATATCTTCCCTTAAGCTCTTTTACCGTGCTTATCACAGGCTGTACATCCGTGGGATCTCCGGGTCCGTTTGAAATGAAGATGCCGTCGGGAGCAAATTCTTTGATCTTCGAAACGGGAGTATCAAAGGGAACTACGGTCACCCTGCACTTATGGCGGTTAAGCTCGCGTATGATGTTTTGCTTCATCCCGCAGTCGATCGCGACAACATTGTATTTACTGTCCGCTATATCGGACACATATATATCGCCGGCAGTAACCTGCGCCACATTATCATGTCTTAACTGTACAGATCTTAAGTAACTTATCCCTTCATCCGTATCCCTGTCTGCCGAAGTAATCAGTACCTTGCAGCTTCCGTGATCCCTTATCATCCTGGTGAGCCTTCTCGTATCCACCCCGTAAATCCCGGCAATATCATATCTTTTCATCACCTCATCAAGAGTTTCATCGCTTCTGAAACTCGAGGGCTCATCATTATACTCTCTGACGATCAGTGCACCTATGGACGGTCTCTGCGATTCATAATCCTCATTGCTCATCCCGTAATTTCCGATAAGCGGATAGGTCATCACGACCGCCTGACCGTTATACGAAGGATCGGATATTATCTCCTGATACCCGGCCATCGAAGTATTAAATACAAGCTCAAGCACCTTATCCTCAGAAGATCCGAATGAATATCCCGGTATCTCCGTCCCGTTTTCAAGGATAAGCTTTCTGTCATGTTTCCGGATCATTTTCATTCTCCATTCCAAACTACCTCAGTCATCATTTTTTCTTATCAAGAAGCTTATCGAGCAGATCAGTAACCCATAAGAGATTTATCCACCGCCCGTGCGGCCTTTTTTCCTTCGCTTATCGCCCATACGACAAGCGACTGGCCGCGGTGCATATCTCCCGCCGTAAAGACTCGGTTCCTGCTCGTTTCAAAACAGCCTTCCCCGGTCGAAACATTGGTACGTGCATTAACATCTACTTTAAAGGCGGAAGTAACATATTCCTCGCTTCCTAAGAAACCCGCGGCAATAAGCACGATATCGGCTTTAAGTTCACTCTCCGAACCTTCAACCTGTACCATCTGCATCCTGCCGCTTGCCTCGTCCTTCTTCGGGCTTAACTTAACAGTCCTGACTCCTGTAAGACAGCCTTTCTTATCCTTTATGTATTCCGTGACTGTTGTCTGATAAACCCTCGGATCTGAACCGAATAAGGATATCGCTTCTTCCTGACCATAGTCTGTCTTAAGGATCTTCGGCCATTCCGGCCATGGATTTGTCACTGCCCTTGCCTCGCACGGCTTAGGCATCATCTCAAGCTGGATAACGGATGCCGCTCCCAGCCTTATCGACGTTCCGACGCAGTCATTCCCCGTATCTCCTCCGCCTATCACAATGACATTTTTGCCCTTAAGGCTTCCGAATGAATAGTCACTCTTTTTGATACATTTTTCATAGTCATAATCCGAATCTATCACGGTCTTTGTGATCTCCGTAAGAAAATCAACCGCAAAATATATTCCCTTTGCATCTCTTCCCGGAGCCTTTATATCCCTGGGATTTGATGCTCCGCAGGCAAGAATGATACGATCATATTCCTTAATAAGTTTATCTGCGCTAATATCCTTTCCGACGTTTACATTGTACTTAAATTCAATACCGCTTTCTTCCATAAGCCTGATCCGTCTGTCTATCACCCGTTTATCAAGCTTCATATTGGGTATGCCGTATCTAAGGAGTCCGCCTGCCCTGTCCCGTCTCTCATAGACGGTAACACTGTGTCCTCTCTTATTAAGCCAGTATGCAGCCGACAGACCCGAAGGACCGCTTCCTATGACCGCCACCTTTTTTCCCGTTCTTACTGCCGGAACATCGGGCTTAACAAGACCGTTTGCAAAGGCGTATTCTATAACGCTTCTCTCATTCTCCTTAGTAGATACCGGTTCGCCATGTACGCCGACCGTGCATGCCGCCTCACACAGCGCGGGGCAGACACGCGATGTAAATTCCGGAAAACAATGGGTCTTTGATAACCTTATATAAGCCTGCTCGAAATTGCCGTGATAAACAAGATCGTTGATCTCGGGTACAAGATTATTTAGCGGGCATCCCGAAGCCATTCCGGCGATCATCACTCCCGCCTGACAGAAGGGGACTCCGCACGCCATACATCTTGCTCCCTGGAGCATCTGATCCTTACCCGGCAAAAGAGCATGAAACTCATCAAAATCGGCAATCCTTGTTTTTGCGTCCCTTACCGGTCCTTCCTTGCGTTCATATTCCAAAAAACCTGTAGGCTTACCCATCGTTATTCCCCTTTCTCGCTTCCTGTACTTGCATAAAACGCTTCTATCTGAGCTTCTTTGTATGACATTCCCTTTTCCTCAAACTGGCCGGTGAGTATCATAAGTTTCTTATAGTCGCCGGGGATTATCTTCTTAAACTTCGGAAGATATCCATTAAGATCTTTTAGTATTTCCTTTGCTTTCATGGAACCGGTGTACTCTGCATGTTTTTCAAGCATACTCTTAAGTTCGTTACAATCATTCTTATTCTCAACCGGCTCCATGAGCACCATTTCCTTATTCAGGTTCCGGTACAGTGTATTATGCTCATCAAGGACATATGCAACTCCGCCGCTCATTCCCGCAGCAAAATTCTTACCAGTAGGACCTATGACTGCAACGCGTCCGCCGGTCATATATTCACATCCGTGTTCTCCGACACCTTCAACTACCGCACAGGCTCCCGAATTCCTGACGGCAAATCTCTCTCCGGCCATTCCCTCAAAATATGCTTCTCCGGAAGTTGCTCCGTACAGGGCAACATTACCTATGATGATATTGTTCTCCGCATCATAACCGGCATCCTGAGGTGCCTTAACGATTATCTTTCCGCCCGATAATCCCTTGCCGATGTAATCATTGCTGTCACCGCACAGGTTAAGCGTGAGACCCTTCGGGATAAACGCTCCGAAGCTCTGTCCGCCATGCCCGTAGCAGTCTATCACGATCGTGTCTTCGGAAAGTTCCCCTGCTGTCCTTGTGATCTCTGCCCCAAGCAGAGTACCGAAGGTCCTGTCCGTATTTGTCAGGGTTATCTCTTCACGGCACTGCTTTCCGCTTTTAACGGCGGCTTTGACCGAAGCTCTGGTTAGGAGCTCATGCTCATCCTTTGTCTTTTCAAGTTCAAAATCATATACTCTCTTCGGATCAAATACCCTTGCATCACTCGGTACATATTCAAGTATCTGCGAGACATCGATCTTTAATGCATTTCCGCAAAGTTCATCCTTCTTCTTAAGAAGATCCGTACGTCCAGCCATTTCCGATATCGTGCGTACTCCCAGTTTTGCCATGTATTCCCTTAATTCCTGAGCGATAAAACGCATGAAATTCTCAACATATTCCGGTTTTCCGGCAAACCGTTTTCTTAGTTCCGGGTTCTGCGTTGCGATACCGAAAGGACAGGTATCGAGATTACATACCCTCATCATCGCACATCCGAGTGTTACAAGCGGAGCCGTTGCAAAACCGAATTCCTCCGCTCCCAGAAGTGCTGCTATCGCGACATCTCTTCCGCTCATAAGCTTACCGTCCGTCTCTATGATCACACGGTCCCTTAATCCGTTTTTTATAAGCGTCTTATGTGTCTCCGATAATCCCAGTTCCCACGGCAGTCCTGCGTTATGGATCGAGCTAACGGGTGCCGCTCCCGTTCCGCCGTCATAGCCCGAAACCAGGATCACCTGAGCGCCTGCCTTGGCAACGCCTGCGGCTATCGTACCCACTCCTGCCTCGGATACCAGTTTCACGCTTATTCTGGCATTTTTGTTTGCGTTCTTAAGATCGTAAATAAGCTGCGCCAGATCCTCTATGGAATAGATATCATGGTGCGGCGGCGGTGAGATAAGGCTCACACCGGGTGTCGAATGTCTTGTCTTTGCTATCCAGGGATATACCTTTTTTGCGGGCAGATGTCCGCCTTCTCCGGGCTTTGCTCCCTGCGCCATTTTTATCTGGAGCTCTCTTGCGCTTACCAGATACTTACTCGTGACTCCGAACCTGCCGCTTGCCACCTGCTTTATCGCGGAACTTCTGTCATTGCCGGAGCCCGCGGATGCTATCCTCTCGTCGCTCTCTCCGCCTTCTCCGCTGTTTGATTTTCCGTGCAGACGGTTCATTGCAACAGCAAGTGCTTCGTGTGCCTCTTCGGAGATCGAGCCGTATGACATCGCACCGGTCTTAAAACGCGTCACTATATCATCAACACTTTCAACTTCCGATATATCTATACCTTTTTCCGGATATGCAAAATCGAGTATGCTTCTTATATATCCGGTCTGCTCTTTATCGACCATGGCTGTGTAGGTCTTGAATTTTTCGTAGTCGCCTTCCCTTGCCGCACACTGGAGCATATGTATCGTCTGCGGATTGTAACGGTGTGTCTCACCGCCCGAGCGTGCCTTATGTTTTCCAAGAGAATCCGGAGTCAGGTCGCACTCAAGGCCGAGCGGATCGAAGGCTTTCGAATGCTGCTCGTCGGATGCAGATGCAATATCATCAAGCGTTATCCCGCCGATCCTGCTGACCGTTCCGGTAAAATACTTATCAATCACACTTTGTGATATTCCGAGACATTCAAATATCTTGCTGCCCTGATATGACTGCACCGTTGATATACCCATCTTGGAAGCGATCTTGACTATACCCTGAAGGACTGCTTTGTCATAATCATCCACCGCTGCATAATAGTCTTTATCAAGGCTTCCCTTATCGATGAGTTCTGCTATCGTCGCATGGGCAAGATACGGATTCACGGCGCTTGCACCGTATCCGAGTAACAGTGCAAAATGATGTACCTCCCGCGGTTCTCCGGATTCAAGTATCAGGGACATCGCGGTACACTTCTTCGTATCGACAAGATGCTTATGCACCGCCGCCGTTGCAAGAAGCGACGGAAGGGCAACATGGTTCTCATCCACTCCCCTGTCCGATAAAATGAGGATACTTACGCCCTCACGATATGCCTTGTCGACCTCCACAAACAGATGATCCATGACACGCTTGATGGGTGTGCTCTTATAATAAAGTGTTGACACCCTGGCCACCTTAAAGCCGGGCTTATCCATCTTCTCTATCTTAAGCAGGTCCAGATCCGTAAGTATCGGATTCTCCACCTTTAACATATGGCAATTGGCTGCCTGTTCCATCAGAAGATTACCGTTTTTACCCAGATATACGGTTGTTGAAGTGACGATCTTTTCCCTGGCCGCATCAATGGGCGGATTAGTTACCTGCGCAAACATCTGCTTGAAATAATCAAAGAGAGGGCGGTATTTCCCCGACAGGATCGCGATCGGCGTATCCACACCCATAGCCCCGATATTCTCCGATCCCGTAAGAGCCATGGTCTCAATTGATTCCCTGCATTCTTCATATGTATATCCGAAAGCCTTCTGAAGCTGCATCCTCTCCCTGTCGCTGTACGATATCACTCTGCTGTTAGGTATCTTAAGCTCACGAAGAGTAAGAAGGTTTGAATCGAGCCACTCACCGTAGGGCTCCTTCATCGCATAATTTTCCTTAAGTTCCTCATCTGATATTATCTTACCCTGTACGGTATCAATGAGCAGCATCTTGCCGGGATGCAGACGCTCCTTCTTAAGTATGTGCGATTCCGGAAGTTCAAGAACTCCCACCTCCGATGAAAGTATCAGCCGTCCGTCATCCATTATGTAATATCGCGAAGGCCTCAGTCCGTTCCTGTCAAGGATAGCACCCATGACATCACCATCCGAGAAAAGTATCGAAGCGGGTCCGTCCCAGGATTCCATCATGGTAGCATAATACTGATAGAAATCCCTTACCTCCTGTGATATGGTATCGTTATGCGCCCAAGGCTCCGGTATCATCATCATTGCCGCAAGCGGAAGATCGATACCGCTCATCATAAGGAATTCAAGCGTATTATCAAACATCGCCGAATCCGATCCCCACGCAGGTATTACGGGAAGGACCTTCGTCATGTCCTCCGCACTGAACCTTCCCGTATACATCGTCTCCTCACGGGCGAGCATCTTGTCAACATTGCCCTTGATCGTATTTATCTCACCGTTATGTACCATTAAACGATTGGGATGAGCCTTCTCCCAGCTGGGGTTCGTATTTGTCGAAAATCTTGAATGCACCATCGCGATCGCCGACTTATAGGATCTGTCTTCAAGGTCTGTGAAAAAGGTCCGAAGCTGTCCGACAAGAAACATACCCTTATATACGATCGTCCTGCACGACAGCGAGAGTACATAGGTGTTATCTGTACTCTGCTCAAACACGCGCCTTATAACATACAGCTTTCTGTCAAAATCGATATCCTCCTTAAATCCCGCCGGTCTCAGCACAAAACCCTGGCAGATAACGGGCATGCACTCTCTTGCCTTTGTCCCGAGAACATCCTCACATACGGGAACCTTTCTCCAGCCCAGGAACTCAAGCCCCTCTTTATTTACGATGACCTCAAACATTTTCATTGAACGTGAGCGCTTGAGTTCATCCGTCGGGAAAAAGAACATCCCGACACCATAACTTCTCTCACCGTCAAGTTCGATGCCCGATCTCTTTGCTTCCTTTTTGAAAAAATCATGCGGTATCTGAGTCAGGATCCCGACACCGTCTCCTGTCTCTCCCGTCGCATCCTTACCCGCACGATGCTCCAAATGCTCAACTATCCCAAGAGCATCCGAAACCACCGAATGATCCTTTTTTCCGTTAATGTTCACGATCGCGCCTATACCGCAATTGTCATGTTCAAAATCATACATTTATATACCTCGCTAAGTGCTCTACACAAATAAAAGGTCGCCTCGGATAAATCCGAAGCGACCTCGCTTACATCAAACATTATAATCAAAAAAACAGATCTGTCAACAAGAAAACCTGTCCAAAATATCTGTAAGCGGAGCCGGGCAGACAGCCCTTATATAAACTCCGTCTTCCTCAAATCTCTCTTCCGATACTTCGCCCTCACTGTGTATGCGGCTTAGCAGACTTCCTTCAGCATAAGGGATACATACTTCCATCATACGGCTCCCGGCCCGGAATATTTCCGACAAAGCATCGAGCAGATCATCCGTCCCGTAACCCGTGTTTGCCGAAACGTAGAATGAATCTCCGCCTTTATGATTTTCTATGGTAAGTTCTCCCTCCCGAAGATCAGCCTTATTATATACATAGATCCTCGGTATGCCCGAAACATCCAGATCCCTTAATGTATCTTCTGTTATTTTCCTGTGCATCACATGATGCGGATCCGATGAATCCATTACGATAAGGATAACATCAGCATACTTCACCTCTGCAAGTGTTGACCTGAACGCCTTGATAAGATCATGAGGTATGTTTTCTATAAACCCTACGGTATCCGACAGAAGGAATGGCTTCCTTCCGGGAATATCGATCTTGCGTACGGAAGTATCAAGCGTTGCAAAGAGCATATCCTTCTCAAAGACTTTCTTTTCATCCGTCTTACCTGACACCTGATCGCTCATAGTAAGAAACCGGTTCATCAGGGAGGATTTGCCGGCATTCGTATAACCTACCAGTGCAACCTGCGGATATCCGTCCCTTCTTCTTCCGCTCCGTTGTACATCCCGTGTCCTCTCTATCTGTTTAAGTTCTTTTTTTAGTTCCGTGATCCGATGAGATATCTGACGGCGGTCAAGCTCTATCTGCTTCTCGCCAATGCCCTTGTTGGCACGGCTTCCTCCACCACCGCTCTGGCGTCCAAGATGCTTCCACATGCCAGACAGACGAGGGAGCATATACTGTAAATATGCGGACTCGACCTGCAGTCTGGCTTCTCTTGTTCTTGCTCTTCTTGAAAAAATCTCCAGTATAAGGTTGGTCCTGTCCCATACGGGTATTTCAACAACCTTCTGAAGATTCTTCATCTGAGCAGGCGACAGGTTCCCCAGACAGACAACATACTCTGCCTCTGCAGCCTTTGCAAGATAAGACAGTTCGGTTACCTTACCCGATCCGATCCAGGTCGCGTTATCCGGATGAGGAAGGGACTGGGTAACAGCCCCTTCCACCAAAAGCTCACATGCCTCACACAGACTCTCAAGCTCCTCCATGGCACGCATGAATTCTTCTTCGTCCTCATTTGTACGAAGACCGGCGATAACAACCGGTATCAAAGTTCCGTTTTCCTTATCCGCATTCAATGTATCTGTCTTTTCCATTCCTCTGAAACCTGTTCCGGCCACACGACTACAATTACATTATGGTCCATCACATACTTAAATACTGCCGGCATCGTTACTGCAAGTCCGGCTCCGTGAGCACAGTCATATAATGCCGAAAGCTCATGCTCAATATCATGGCTGTTCCAGTCCTGTGACCTTCCGACA
>JAFSZZ010000116.1 GCA_017458765.1 Lachnospiraceae bacterium
AATACGGCCCCTAACGTATAGCATATACCGCCTCCGATAAGCCAGTATACTCCCTTTATCGTGATCGCTTTCGTAAGAGGCTTGACGGCAAATATTATGCCCCATCCTATTCCGACATAACATATCATCGAAAAGACCTGGAACTTCTTTATATCGATCGCGGTAAGAGTTATCGCAAGTATCGCAAGTCCCCATACTATACCGAAGAGTACCCATGCAACAGCAGGTGATACACGCCTCAGTGCAGCAAGACACACAGGCGTATAGGTTCCTGCTATCAGGAAATATATCGTGCAGTGATCGAGTACCTGCATTACGCGCTTACCCATGTTGGGACGCAGTCCGTGGTAGACGCTCGACATTGTATAGAGCATTATGAGTGAAGCCCCGTATATCGAACTTCCGACTACAGCCCACGGATCATGATGAATGGCTGATACTATCACGCACAATACAAGCGCAGCTATCGCAAGAGCAGCACCTACTATATGTGATACCATATTGAATATTTCCTCACCGGGTGTATATGTTGGGAGGACACGGTCTCTTAATTTCGTTCTCTGCATTTTATACCTTCAAAATTCTAACATTTTCGATCACTCAGTTTAACTTTTAAACAGATTGACAACAAGTTTTATCCCGTACTTGCAGTAATTTATGAAGACTCCGGGTTTTGTTATGCATTCACCCATCTTCTTAAGGATGTACCTGGGCCTTAAATAGAAGGAGAGAAGTATGTTCCTTCTTAGCTTCATAACCTCATCCATACTAAGATACATGGTTCCCTTCATGCTTGAATGGAAGAAGTCGGAGCCAAGCACCGATTCGGCAAGCAGGTCATTTTCCTTGCATGTATCATAAAGCGGCGTTCCGTAGAACGGAAGAGCCACAGTGACTTCTATGAAGTCGGGATCGGACATCATTATAAGCTTCTTCGTCTTAAGTATATGCTCCTTGTTCTCCCATGGGAATCCTATTACGAAATATCCCCAGAACGGAAGACCAACCTCATGGCACCATCTGGCAGCCTGTAAGTTGTCGGCAACGGTTGTGCCCTTCTTCATAAACTTAAGTATCTCATCGGAACCGGATTCAAAGCCGAAAGCAACAAGGAAGCAGCCGGCATCCTTCATAAGCTGCAGGGTTTCCTTACTGAGGGGTTTTACTCTCGAATTTGCCGTGAACTGGATCTTCCCGTGGAGAGGCGAAGCGATGATGAGTTCACACATCTCCTTTACCCATGCGGGATTTATCGTAAAGGTATCAGCCTTGAAGAAGAAGGTGCGGATCCCGTGTTTCTCATAGCATTCCGTCATTTCATCAAGTACGTTCTGAGGTGAACGGAAACGCACGCATTTGCCTGATATACCGGGTGTGAGGCAGAAAACACAGGCGCTTGGACAGCCTCTTGCCGTCTGTATCGTTGCCATCGGTTCGTCCGTGTCGGGACGTTTATACAGGGCATTGTTCATAAGCTGCCTTGCGGGGAAGGGCTGGCTGTCAAGATCTTCACCCCATGTATGGAAGGCTGTCCTTTGGAATTCGCCCTTCTCATCCCTGTATAATATGGAGAGGACTGAAGATATGTCACCCTCGTGCCTTAAAGCGTAGTCGGCTATTCCTCCTATCGCAAAATCTATCTCACCGCCGATCATGTAATCGACACCGCTCAGATCGAGAAGATCGAGCATTGCCTGCTCGGGATCATAGAACAGGGCACCTTTAATGACTGTGACAGGGTTATACTTATCCTTGAGACGCTTGATTATCTTAAGGTCATCGAAGATCGTTGTGTTGGTTATGCTCATCATGATAAGGTCGGGTTTGTACTCCGTCATGTCCCTGTCAAGATCTTCCATTGTGAACCCTTCGGTCTGGTAATCGCATAACTTTACATCATATCCCTTTTTAAGGAGGATGGCTGCCGCGTATCCGAGATCGTTACAGGCGCGCATCGCCTGAGCGGATCCGTCGTCAACATTCTGCTGGCATCTGTCCTCGCCCCGCTGGAACAGAAGTCCCGGGGGATAGAATAATAATATTTTTTCCATAATATATATACTCCTTTTTTGAGACCGCTTAACAATAATACGAAAGTATTTGAAAATATCAAAGTCAAGTATATAATATAAATAAATCAAGGTCAAATTGAATTGTATTCGGAGAATCAATATGGAGTTGAAAAACAGTTCCTTGATAAAATTTATGTCAGGATGCTTAGTGGGGATGTTTATTCCCATTATAATAATGGTATGTGCGGATGGAACTGAATATATCGATTCTCATGGACTTATCCTTCTCAAGCAGATCATCGGATCGATGATCTATGGCGGTATTGCAATGGGAGGGAGTATCACATATGAGATCGAAAACTGGAGCATAGTCAAGGCTACCTTAACACATTATATAACAACAATGGGATCCTTCCTTGTTGTGAATTATCTGCTTGAATGGTTTGGTACGGGAACAGCTCTTGTTTTTGCATTTGCCGGGTTTACTGTCGGATATTTTTTTATTTGGCTTACACAGTCGCTGCTATATTCAAATCGTGTGAAAAAAGTCAATGAAGAACTGGATCTTATAAAGCGGAATAAGTTCAAGTGATCTTATTCAGGAATACATCACGGCTTACCATGACATATTCAACATCATGTTTTTCGAGATACCTTCGTGCCTTTTCAATATCGGTAACGAGGGTACTTTTATATACACCCGAGGTATCGGCCTTGGCGGTCTTAAGAGCTTCGCTGTCGGGATTTATTATGATGAGAGGCTTGAGTTCCTTTTTATGAGCGGGGTCATCATCATACTGATCTTCTTTATGCTGTCCGGTTAAATTCTGAGTTTTCTTTGCGGTTTCATCAGCCCGGCTTATCCGCGCCACTTCGTCATTGGTAAGGAGCAGCCTTTTTGGTAAATGCTTAAGAAGAGCCTTTTCTAAGTCGGCGGCTTTGACGGGCTTGCTTAAGTAATCGTCAAAGCCTGCATTAAGATAGAATTCCCTGGCACCGGATACGGCATCGGCGGTAAGTGCTATAACAGAAACACCTCTCATGTCATAACGGGACTTCATTATCGCAAGGGTATCAATACCGTTCATTCCCGGCATCATCTGGTCGAGGAGGATTATATCGAAGCGTTTGTTTTCCATAAGGTCGATCGCTTCCTGACCTGACAGGACAGTGCTTGTTTTGATCTTGGTGCTCTCCATGAGCCCTGAGATAACATCAAGGTTCATAGCGTTATCGTCAACGATGAGAGCATGGGCGTTGGGCGCCATTATATCCGGTCTGTATTCGAAACCTTCCCTGCCGATCCGGGCTATGGCATCGGTAAAGTTGCCAATGGGCGAAGGATCCGTGACTGTGAGAGGAATATAAATGGTAAAGGTTGAGCCTTCCCCATATTTACTGGACACCTCAATACGTCCACCCATCATGTGTACATAACTGTTGGATATATTGAGCCCAAGTCCGGTGCCTTCTATTTTGCGATTTCTTGTTTCCTCGAGTCTTCCGAAGGAATCAAAGAGCTTGTTCATATCCTCGTCTTTGATGCCCATACCTGTGTCCCGGACGGTTACAACGATAACGGTTTTTGTAGTATCTTCCGAATCTGCAAGAGTTACGCTGACAAATACACTTCCCGTTTGTGTATATTTTATCGCATTGTTTATTACATTCAGTAAGATCTGCCGAACCCTTATCTCATCGCCATTAAAGCGTGACGGAAGTAAAGGGACGGCATCGAACGAATACTCAAGGCCTTTCTCGATGGCTTTTGGACGGGTTATGTTTATAATGTCATTTATTACGGAGCAGATATCAAAATCAACCAATATGAGTTCCGCCTTGCCCGATTCTATTTTGCTTAAGTCAAGTATGTCATTGATTATCGCAAGCAGCATATTGCCGGCTGATTTTATATCAGATGCGTATTTGGTTATTATCTTATTGCCCACGGCTTCCCGCAGGATCATCTCGTCCATGCCGAGGATGCCGTTAAGAGGTGTCCGTATCTCGTGGGACATATTGGCAAGAAAATCATCTTTGGCCTTGCTGGCATTCCGTGCCGTATTCGCCTCCAGTCTTATCTGGATGAGCTGTCTTATGGTGTGGAGCATTGCACAGATAAGGAAACTCATAAGCCCTATGGACATGAAGAATCCTGAAAATACACCGTTGTGTGCAAATATGAAAACGAATATCTGAAAGAGTGAGGCAACTGCCAGGAACAGGAAGCCTATCGCTATGAATCGGTAGGAGCCCACCAGTTTATGAACCGTGTCGTAGAGGATCGTATATGTCATGATCACTATACTTATAAGACAGCAGATCGCCGCCAGAGTAAAACTTTTTATAAGCGGTATTTTTGCGATGATGAGCAGTGCTATGCAAACGAAAAAATCAGCCGTGTTTAATACCGCTGCTATAGTAAGTATCCGACTGTGGCGCTCATCCTGGAGAGAGTTGATAAATATGAGGAAGGGTATAGGAAGCAGGATCACCATCAGATATGGGGTGTCGGACATGACAGAGATATTCCTTGCATAGAACTGACGGAACACGGAATTGGACAGAACCCATATGGAGCCTAATATAACACCGATCGACAGATGCTGCATCTCAAGATATTTTTTATTGATATACCTGTATATGATCGCAGCTACATAGCATATTATTCCGAGGGCAAGGATAACTATGCCCACTATTACTTCCGCTCCGTAGAGGGAAAAGAGTCGCGCAACAATACCTAAGCCGGTTCCCATGTAAATATCGTATATCATGCCGGAATTATAACTGTATCTTACACGCAGTGACTTGCCGGCATCTTCGGGATACAGTGGAACCATCACATAGCATTCGGCAGAACGGTCACCAAGCAGAGGATTATCATCGATCAGGTATTCACTTCTAAGTTCATTGCCGATATAGATCAGCATATCTGTTCCCCGAAAGCATAAAACATTTACATCCCTGTCGATATACTCAGGCAGGGTGGTTTCCAGGAAGATATCCTTATTGGTCTTGCCGGGTACACTAAAAGGTCTGCGTGTTCCGTCGGTGAGGATTTCGTTCCAGTTATCTCCGGGAAGCGTGACACAGATATTCCGGATATCAGGGGTATTGGCAGGAAAAACGAAATGACCGGATATTATGTAGAAGAAAACGATAAGCAATATTGCACTCAGAGAGTATCGGATATATTTCATTTTGATGACTCCTTATTATGATTCTCGGTTTTGTCCAAATGACAGATCTGCATTATCTACCGATTAAACACAAAAATCGACCGAATAGACATCAAGTCTTTATTTATTTGAAACAATGTAGTAAAATGTTAAAACTACTTGCGCAAGGCGGTGTTTTTTTCATGAAAAGCATGGTTGAAATTGAGGTTGTCATAGATGAAAAATGTATAGACCCCAAAGTGACGATCAAAACCAAGGCTAATACCGAACAGGTTGAGAACATAATTTACGCTATAGAGAATGCGTCCAAGAATGATTTTCCGCATATCGTAGTCAATGATTACGACAGGATGGTATTTATATCCCAACGTGATATTGTAAGGATATACACGGAGGGACGCAGGATATTCCTGCAGACGGAGGATAATACATATACGGTCAAGAGGACGCTCGCTGGACTTGAGGAAGATCTTAATCCCAGCCGTTTTCTTCGTATCTCCCAATCGGAGATCATCAATCTATATAAGGTCAAGTGCTTTGATATCGGTGTATCCGGAACCATAGGCGTTGAATTTGACTGCGGTGTCAAATCCTGGGCATCCAGAAGCCGCATGAAACAGGTTAGGGATATACTTAAGAAAAACGGAACAATACTTGACTGATCTATTTGATAGCAGCGGCGATCTGCTTTATGATGTCAGCTGCTTCATCATACATAAATTCACTTATATATCCGATCACTTTATCGATTTTTTCACGCTCTTTGTCACCAAAGGGGTAGCCGGAAAGCTTCAGAGCAAGCTTTGAAGATAACTCATCATCGAATTCATCCAGTGCATAAAGAAGTTCGTCGACAGTCTTGTGCGCCTCCTCGGCAGATATTTCCGTTGCGGCAGCTGTTTCATCATCTTCATCCAACGGAGCCAGTTGTCTGATGAGAGTATCGTAGATGTCAAGAACGGCAGGCGTATCAGATATCAATACGGAAGTATTACCGGCTCTTGCTGCCAGTTCGAGTGTTTCAAATCTGGTGCTGAGTTCTCCGGCGCCTATCATTCTTGAGTTGCTCTTGAGTGAATGGACTATTATGGTATAGTCGTCAATGTCCATGGCGGCAAGTGCTTTTACCACACGTGAACGGTTTTCTTCATAGGATTTGTGATAGCGCTTAAGCGCATTTATGTATTTCTCGTAATTTCCCGTATATTCAATGCCTGTGCCCGGATCGACACCGTATTCTTCAAGTCTGTTGATATTGAATTCCATAGCTTAAACCCTTTCTGTTCTATCCTAAAATATCAATGATCTTAGCAACGAGTTCTGATTTTTTTGAGGGTTTGACGATGTATCCCTGGGGCTTGAGTTCGACAAGTGTCTTGACAACTGTATCCTTCTCGGTGACACCCGTTAAGAATACGACCGGAATGTGTGTCAGAGCAGGAAGCCGGCGTATGTTCTCAAGAACCTGAGGCCCGTTCATTACAGGCATGATGTAGTCCAGGAGGATGAGGTCAACCCTGTGGGTTGTCAGATACTTCAGTGCCGCTTCTCCCGAAGGGACCAGCGTAACTTCATAGAATTCCTTCAGATGTTCCTTGATCTGAAGAAGCTGGGTAGAATCGTCGTCTACAACAAGTATATGCTTGCGTGGCGGAAGATCGTTCGCATATGGATTTATGTATTCGGTGACCAGCATCGAACCGTTATGAACGTTATCTTCAACTGTCTGTTCGATCTCATTTAGCTTTTCATAAAGTGCAAAGAGTGATACCGGACGTGACATGAAGAACATTCGCTCGAGTTTTGTATGGTTGATGAACAGCTTCTGATCAACATCATTGGCTATTACAATGATGCTGATACCTCCGATCTTGGTGCATTCCTTAAGAACATCAAACACAGATACCGTTTCTTTCGTCTCATCGCCCAGGCATATCACGATAAGATGCGGTATCTCGGCGGGTACGCGTTCGAACAATGCCTCCTTACTGGATGCACATTTTATCACGTTATAGCCCCTGTCTGCCATAAGGTGTTCGCTTATATCGGATGCTATCTTTCTGTTCTTACCTGTAACCATTACTTTAAGCTGCATGAGAAACCTCCGGCAGATAAAATTATCTTTCATATGATTATATAAATAAAAGTATTCCAAATCATCAGATTTGGTTAATCGGTCGTTTTTGATGTCTAATCGGTAAAATGAACAGAACTTTTGAAATGCCCGAGTCGGACAGATCGACCGTAACAGACCGAATAGACGCGAAAAACGACCGAATAGACAAAAACTATATGAATTCCGGATTGAAGCTATAAAATAGTCTTGAATAAACGATCTTAACGGCAGAAGGAAGGAAGTTATGTTCATGGGAACAGATGGATTTGATGATACAAAGTGGGAAATAAACGGGGAGAGTATCGACATCGGTGTAAGCGGCAAACTTGATACGATGCGTGCGATGGAACTTGACGAACGGCTGAGCAGCCTTTCGGGAGATATTGTAAATATTACATTTGATTTTGATGGGCTTGAATACATTGCGTCCGCGGGATTGAGAGTATTGTATTGGGCGCAGGAATACACCGAGGAGAAAGGCGGAAGGATGACGGTCAGGAATGTATCCGAGGCGGTTAATGATATTTTCGAGATGACGGGATTTAAAGACATGATAAATATCGAATGAACCAGGGTGAAGGATTAAGTGAGGAGATGAGAATATGGGGATAGCAAATAAGATATTGACCAAATCCCTTATAGGTTTTATGACCGGAATGGTAATCGGAGTTGTGTTCTGGATGCTTTCGGGCCATGCTCTCGGTGAATCGGATAATGCAACACTTATATTGCATCTTGTGGGATCGGGGCTTTTTGGGATGCTGAGCATGGGAGGCACGGTCGTCTATGATATCGAGAGCTGGGGTTTGCTCAAGGCAACGGTATTTCACTACATAACCTGCATGATAGCTTTTTCACTGGCAAGCGCGCTTCTTAATTGGTTCACCACATGGGAGCCGTTCATCGTTATGTGCGTCATAATGACATTTGTATATGCCGGGATATGGATAGGTAAATCGCTGCATTGGAAAAGAACAATAAACGGGCTTAACGAACAGCTTAAGAGCATTCAGAAGTAAGGTGTTATCATGGAAAACGATACCGTATTCAGGGATAAATCAATAGAGAGACTATCATCTCCGGATCAGCTTAATGATTATGTAAAACTGTCGGATCCCGGCATATGGTTCATACTTGCGGCGATAGTCGTGGCGCTGACGGGAGCATGTATATTCGGTATATTCGGACATATAGACTCAAAGGTTCCGGGAGTCGGAATCGTTAAGGACGGCAGGATGGTCTGCCTGGTTAAGAAGGAATACGGAGACAGGTTTAAACCGGGAATGAAGGCCGGGATAGACGGTAAGGAATATACGGCGGTACTTCGTTCCGACAAGCCTGTGACAGTATGGGATTCGACTGACGACTATGCGCTTTATGTGGGAAACATGCAGCCCGGCGAGTGGGTTTATGAGATAGATGTTGACGGTGAATTTACAGATGGGAATTATGAGGTGGAACTTATCACGGATGAGATAAGCCCGCTGTCTTTTTTGTTTGGTTCCAATGAAGAAAAGTAAGGTATATAAACAACCGGTGCGAAAGGGTGTGGCGAAGACACCGTTCATCATGCAGATGGAGGCCCTTGAATGTGGAGCGGCCTGCCTTGCAATGGTGCTGGCTTATTATGAGAAGTGGGTGCCTCTTGAACAGGTGAGGCGTGATTGCGGTGTCTCAAGGGACGGTTCCAATGGAAGGAGCATACTTTTGGCCGCCAGAAGCTACGGACTTACCGCAAAGGGCTACAGGTATGAACCGGAATATCTAAGGGATAACGGAACATTCCCGTGTATAGCACACTGGGAATTCAATCACTTTGTTGTGGTCAACGGATTTAAAAAGGACAAGGTGTACTTAAACGATCCTGCACGCGGTACTTATACGGTATCCATGGAGGAGTTTGATGAGAAGTTCACCGGTCTTTGTATGATGTTCTCACCATCAGAGGTTTTTGAGGCTGACGGGAAGAGAAGGTCAACGGTTGATTTTGCATTGGACAGGCTTAAAGGCTGCGGCATAGCCATAGCATTCGTAATCGTAACAAATATCATCACATCGCTTACGGGTATCATCGATCCGGTTTTTTCAAGAATATTCATGGACAGGCTTCTGACGGGTATGGATCCGTCATGGTATATGCCATTCATGGTCTGCCTGGCTGTATTTGCATGTATCAAGATAGTTGCCGCACTTGTCCAGACAGTCTATTCAAGGCGTATAGACGGCAGAATGTCGGTATACGGGAACACATCATATATGTGGAAGGTATTGAACCTTCCGATGGATTTCTTCTCCCAGAGATATGCGGGGGATATATTGAGCAGAAGGGCGGGGAACGCCGGGGTAGCACATTCACTGATCTATACTTTCGCACCGCTTTTTCTTAATGCAGTCATGATGGTGTTCTATCTTGCTGTGATGCTGAAGAACAGTGTGATCTTAACGTTTGTCGGAATCTCGTCGATAGTCATAAACATGATTACTGCAAATGTGATCTCAAAGAAGCGCATAAACCTGTCGCGTGCCAGGATGCGTGATGCCGGTAAGCTGAGCAGCTGCACGACCGCCGGGATAGAGATGATAGAGACGATCAAGGCATCGGGAGCTGAAGAAGGATATTTCAGGAAGTGGGCAGGTTATCAGGCTGGCGTAAACACTGCCAGGGTGCGATTCCTTAAACTTGACCAATACCTTGGAAATGTGCCGGCGATCGTGTCTTGTGTAACCAATACGCTGGTACTCATGATAGGAGTATATCTTACCATGAACAGGCAGTTTACTCTCGGTATGATCACTGCGTTTCAGGGATTTCTTGCTTCATTCATGGCACCTGCATCAAGCTTCATCTCATCCGGACAGAGCCTGCAGGAGCTTCGCACCGATATGGAACGTATAGAGGATGTGATGAATTATCCGGCGGATGTCAACAGTGCACTTAAGGCTGATAATGCCGGGACAAGATATAAAAAACTGAAGGGAAACGTGGAGATGAGGAACGTAACCTTCGGATATTCAAGACTTGACGAGCCGCTTATCAGGAATTTTAATTTAAAGCTTACACCGGGCAGCCGTGTTGCCTTCGTTGGTGAGAGCGGCTGCGGAAAGTCGACATTAT
The DNA here is from genome assembly GCA_017458765.1 of Lachnospiraceae bacterium. Lineage (GTDB taxonomy): Bacteria > Bacillota > Clostridia > Lachnospirales > Lachnospiraceae > UBA2868. Next base: position 10,423 of record JAFSZZ010000116.1, read on the forward strand.
CGAAGTTATTGTCAGGTCTGTACCAGCCATGGGAAGGAGAGATATTATTCGACGGATCTCCTATAAGTGATATAGACAGGAGTGTTTTCGCCGGATCGCTCGCCGTTGTTGATCAGGACATAATAATGTTTGAAGATACGATATCTTCAAACATCAGGATGTGGGATAAGACGATCAAGGATTTCGAGATGATAATGGCCGCAAAAGATGCGCAGATACATGATGATATCATCAGGCGGGAGAACGGCTATGACCATAAGATGATAGAGGGTGGTAATGATTTTTCGGGTGGACAGAAGCAGAGGATGGAAATAGCAAGGGTGCTTGCACAGGATCCCACGATAGTAATACTTGATGAGGCGACTTCGGCACTGGATGCGAAGACGGAATTTGAAGTGGTGAACTCGATAAGAGACCGCGGGATCACATGCATAGTTATAGCACACAGATTAAGTACGATAAGAGACTGCGATGAGATAATCGTGTTGAAAAACGGGGAAGTTGTTGAACGGGGGAAGCATGAAGAATTGTATAAAGAAGGCGGATACTATCGTGAACTTGTGCTTAGTGAGTAGCACTGCCACGATCATGTAATGGTGTATTTGTATGGGTTGGTTTGATGAACAGATCAGGTTAAGAAAGAGAAGCGACCGGGATGGCTATGCAAACACGCTTCTTAAGATAGCCGGTGCAGTTACAGGCAGGGTTATGGCTTCCCTGTCGCCCGGTGACGGCGCGACGGATAACGGCATCATTGATGATCTGCTGGGGGCATTAAAGGTACCTCCCAAAGCTGTCCCCGAGAAGATCAAGGGGCTGGAGGAGCAGCTTGATCATGTACTGCATCCGTACGGTATCATGAAGCGCAATGTGGAACTTAAGGCCGGCTGGCGCAAGGATGCTTTCGGTGTGATGCTGGGATTTCTTAAGGATGGCAAGGCTCCGGTTGTTCTTATACCGTCAGGCCTTACCGGTTATAAGTTTTTGGATCCGGATAAAGGAGAATACATTAAGGTCACCGGGGAGAATGAAACGCTTTTTGATCGTGACGCTTATTCGTTCTACAAACCCTTTCCTCAAAAGAAACTGACGGTTTTTGATCTTTTGAAATATATAATATCCTCTCTTGAGCCGGCAGATTACGTGACGATCATCCTTGTGTCATTTATGATCATGCTTTTTGGTCTGATGACACCGAAACTTAATTATTTTCTGTTCGCAAGCGTTGTAAATGAAGGGAGTATTTCGCTTCTCATTTCAACCGGTATATTTCTGTTGTGTGTATCGATCGGATCATTGCTCCTTAATTCCGCGAGATCACTCATATCAGGCAGGATAGACACAAGGATGAGCCTGTGCGTAGAGGCGGCGACCATGATGCGGATATTGAGTATGCCTGCGTCATTTTTCAAAGATTACGGTTCGGGAGAACTCGCTTCAAGAGCTGCCTATGTCAATTCGCTCTGTACGACTCTTGTATCCGTGATACTTAATACAGGACTGACGTCACTGTTTTCTCTGGTTTACATAACACATATTTTTGAATATGCTCCCGCATTGGTCGTGCCTGCGCTTATTGTAATATTTGTAACCGTTCTGTTTACTGTCATATCATCGCTTTTGCAGATGAGATTATCCAAGAAACAGATGCTGTTAGCCAGCAAGGAGAACGGAATGAGTTATGCGATGATCAGCGGGATACAGAAGATAAAGCTCACAGGTGCCGAGATGAGGGCATTTTCAAGATGGGGAGATCTGTATGCCGAGTGTGCGAAATTAAGCTATTCACCTCCGTTACTCATTAAGTTGAACAGTGTGATAAGTCTCGCGATATCTGTGACAGGAACCATAGTAATGTACAATGCTGCGATCTTATCACACGTGAGCGTAGCGGAGTATTATGCTTTCAATGCAGCATACGGAATGGTTTCGGGTGCATTTATGTCACTGTTCGGAATGGCACTTACAGCTGCGAATATACGTCCCGTTTTCGATATGGCAAGGCCGCTGCTCAAAACGGAACCCGAGATGACCGGGGATAAGGAGATGCTGACGGCAATTACGGGAGGCATAGAACTGAACAGCGTGTCATTTAAATATGATGATGCATCGCCGCTTATCCTTGACAATATATCCCTTAAGATACGACCGGGGCAGTATGTTGCCATAGTCGGAAGAACAGGCTGCGGTAAATCCACTCTTGTAAGACTGCTGTTGGGTTTCGAGAAGCCTGAGAGAGGCGGAATATATTACGATGGCAGAGATATAAACAAGACTGATCTTGGGTCGCTGAGAAAGCATATAGGTGTTGTGACACAGAATGGAAGACTGTTCTCGGGTGATATCTTTTCGAACATAGTGGTCGCAGCACCGCACCTTACTCTCAATGATGCCTGGGAAGCGGCAAGGATAGCGGGAATAGATGAGGATATAAGAAAGATGCCGATGGGTATGAACACTTATATTTCGGAAGGCGGCGGTGGTATTTCGGGAGGACAGAAGCAGCGCATCATGATCGCCCGTGCAGTTGCGCCCAAGCCTAAGCTCCTTATATTTGATGAAGCGACTTCGGCACTTGATAACATCACGCAGAGGAAAGTATCCGAAGCTCTTGATGAGATGAAATGCACGAGGATAGTAATCGCTCACAGGCTGTCTACGATAAGACAGTGTGATCGTATATTGGTCCTTGATAATGGACATATTGTTGAGGATGGAACTTATGAGGAACTGATCGGACTTGACGGGTATTTCAGTGAACTGGTAAAGAGACAGCAGGTGGATGATGAGTAAGGGTTATATTTCACTGTCAGTAAAATTTGTGCTGGGATTTCTGATCATGGGGGTTACCATAAGCGCCATAAGCATCAACTTCGGATATTTTAAATTCAAAAGAAGTGTCCAGAAGAGTTATAACGACAACGGATATCAGATAGCGGAGGTCGTGAGAAAGATAGTATCCGATGAAGAGATAGAGGAATATTCGAAACTCATAAGATGGGATATCGATAAGGAAAAATGCCTCAGGACGGCTTCGATGCCCAGATATATCGAAATAGAAAAAGAATTGCAGGATCTAAGGGAGGCGACCGGGGCAAATGATATATACATAGGATACATCAGGACGGATATACTGGATGAATATGCGGGAACAAAAGAGGGATGGTATCCGTTAAGATATATCTTTGACGTATATGAGGTGCCGGAACTTAAGTACACACTTGGAGATTCAAGCCCTGTAAATCCCGAGTTCATTGAGGATTGCAGGAAATTCATGGAAACGGGAATACGTCCGTCCAATTTCTTTGTATCAAAGAGTGATTACGGATACAATACAGCAGCCATCCTGCCGATCGTATCGGACGGCAATGTGGTGGCTATAATCGGAGTTGAGATCCCGATGTCAACGCAGGAAGCCGTAGTACGTGCTCACGTCACAGATACGCTGCTCATTATTGGTGCCATGGTGGCAGTGTTTATGATCGTTTATATGCTCTGGTTCCTTTCGAGGGTAGTACGTCCGATCGAGGAACTGTCCAAAGAAGCGGAGGCTTTTACGCTGAAGACACATTCGGAAGGAAATGCCGGCTATACGATATCGGACAAGCTGCTCAAAGTAAAGACCGGTGATGAAATAGAATACCTTGCAAGATCTCTTTATAACATGGAGACATATATAGATTCCACTACCAGAGACCTTATTAATGCGGCGAGAGAATCGGAGAGAGAACGTTCGGAACTGGGGATAGCAAATAAGATACAGAAGGATATCCTGCCTTCGCATTTTCCGGCATTTCCCGACAGGCATGAATTTGATATATATGCGTCAATGACTCCTGCAAGGCTTGTGGCGGGTGATTTTTACGACTATTTCTTTATTGACGAAGACAGGCTGTGTCTGGTCATAGCGGACGTTACCGGAAAGGGTATACCCGCAGCTCTGTTCATGGTGATAGCCAAGACCGTGATTAAAAACCGGGCGATGCAGGGCGGACTCCCGTCCGAGATCCTAAAGGATGTAAACAACCAACTGCGCGAGGGCAATGATACAAAGATGTTCGTGACAGCGTGGCTCGGGATCGCGGATGTAAGAAAGGGTAAGCTTACCTTCGCCAATGCAGGACACGAGTATCCGGTGTTTACGGATGAAGAAGGCAGGTTTGACTATTTTAAGGATCGCCATGGTCTTGTGATGGGACTTAAGGCGGATATGGAGTACACGGATTCGCAGCGTGATCTTAAGAAGGGAGATATGCTGTTTGTTTATACTGATGGTGTACTGGATGCGCAGGATTATGATGGTGATGCATACGGACCGGACAGGCTGACAGATGTCATGAACGCATATCAGGGGGTGACTCCGTGTGAACTTACGGAGAGGGTACTCGAGTCCGTTATGGATTATTCGAAGGATGTGGATCAGTTCGATGATATAACCATGCTGGCATTTGAATATCTTGGGGACGATGAACGTAAAGCAGATCAGGATGCACAACCAGGTGACGGATACAATGAGAGGATCGGGGAGATAAGGATAGGGGCGAAGATAGAGAATTCACGGGAAGCCGTGGGATTTGTGGAAGAGCAGCTTATCAACAGAGGATATGACAGGAACAATTCGGGAAGGACGGCGCTGGCGATCGAGGAACTGTTTGTAAATATAGCCCAATATGCGTATCCGGACACAGACGGATGGGTATGTATAAGAGTTGGGTCTAAGGATGCGGCAACCACAGTGATAGAGCTTATTGATGAGGGAATACCGTATGATCCCACGGCGAAGGAAGATCCTGATATCACGCTTCCGTTTAAACAGCGCGACATAGGAGGAATGGGTATATTTATGGCAAGGAATATCATGGATGAAATGAGATATACGCGAATTGAAGGGAAAAATCATCTTACCCTTATAAAACGTTTCGGGGAGGTACGGGAAGTTGGACAACAAGCTTAAATATGATGATCTTAAGCTGCAGGGTATTAACGTGGATGAAGGCTTCACATACACCGGAAGCAGTGAGAAATACCTTGCTGCGCTGCAGAGATTCCTAAGGCGTGCCGAAAAGACCAGGACTGCAATAACCGACAGTATCGGAAATGAGGATTACGAAGGTCTTACCGCACAGGTGCATGCGCTGAAGAGCAATGCCCGCACCATTGGGGCCGATTCCCTTGCGTCCGTAGCGGAAGCTATGGAACTGCACGGAAGGATGTATGAATATGATGAGATGCTATCCGATAAGGATGAACTTCTGAGGCTGTTTGATGAAACGGCAAACATGCTTAAGCCTTACGGTGAGATGGAAGAGGTGCATCCCAAGTCGGAGATCTCGGCAGGGAGAGCGGAAGAAGTAGCGAAAACCCTGCTTGATGCAGTGGAAGATTATGATGGCGAAAAGGCTATCGTATTTATCGATGAACTTATGCGTTATCCCTTCAGATTTACACTTATAAATGTGCTTAAGAATGCAAGAGAGGATATACGCGAATATGAGTATGAGGAAGCACTCGTGAAGATAAAAAGGGTAATTAGTCAGATAGAGGATTGATACGGAGGACGGACATGAAGAAGAGATTACTCAGTGTGATACTTGCCGCAGCTGCGGCTGTAATGATGACTTCATGCGGCGGAGCAAAAGACACGGGCGCTGCAGGGAATAATACGGCACAGGAAGCGGATCAGGAAACAGTGGGAGAAGGATCCGGGAGTACAGGGGATGTCGATACCTATAAGCCGGAGGGGCAGGACGAAGATGTCTCGTCTGTGGATGTTTCGGACTTGGTGCAGGATGATGCGGATGATTTTCGCATAGGTATTGTAACGGGTTCGTATTCGCAGTCTGAGGATGACAGGCGCGGAGCTGAAGCTTTTCAGAAAAAATACGGTGAAGACAAGGTGACGCTCGCCATTTATCCCGATAATTTTACTGATGAATATGAGACTACGGTAAATATAATGACGGGGCTTGCGGATGATCCTAAGATGAAGGCGATCATCGTCAACCAGGCGATCGAAGGGACCGTGGAAGCCTTCCGCAGGATCAAGGAAATAAGGCCTGATATACTGTGTATCGCGGGAGAAGCGTCGGATGATTTTGATGATATGAAGGCCGTGGCAGACCTTACGGTCAATAATGATTTTGTCTCACGCGGATATCTCATCATATGGACCGCGCACGAACTTGGCTGCGATACCTTTGTACACATTTCCTTCCCGCGCCATCTTTCGTACGAAATATATTCAAGGCGAGTGGCGATCATGAAGGCTGCCTGCGAGGAGTTCGGTATGAAGTTCGTGATGGAGGAAGCACCCGATCCGACCACGGAGATAGGAGTCCCCGGAGCCCATGCCTATATTACAGAGCATGTGCCGGGATGGGTCGAAAAGTACGGGAAGGATTCGGCATATTTCTGTACGAATGATGCTCATACGGAGCCGCTTATAAAGGGACTTATGAAACACGGAGGATACTTTATAGAAGCGGATCTTCCTTCACCCATTATGGGATATCCGGGTGCGCTGGATTTAGACCTTGCGGGTGCTGAAGGTGATTTCGGCAGGATAACGGCGGAAGTTGAAAAGGCGGTCGTTGCTGCCGGCGGTGCGGGCAGGTTCGGCACATGGACATCATCATATGGATTCGTTAATTCGGCGGGACTTGCCGAACATGCACGAAGGGTCATTCTGGGAGAGAGTGAGCTCACCGATCTTGATGATATCATCGACGCTTATAAGATATATTCGAACGAAACCGAATGGAACGGATCGAAGTTCACAAACGCAGCATCAGGCGAAGTCTTTGATAATATTTTCCTTATCTATCAGGATACCTATATCTTCGGAGACCCGGGACATTATATGGGAGTGACCGGGATAGAGGTACCGGAGAAATACTTTAAGATCAGGTGATCCGATACAGTTACTCATACGGAGATATTTATGAAAACAGAAGAACCGGAAAAAACAGTAACATCAGACAGACGCAAGAAGAACGGCGTGATCATACCGCTGGTTCTTGTGTTCGTATTTATGGCGGTAATGGTTGTTTATGTATCCTCCCTTATGTATCGTGTTGCGGTGTCCAATTCCAATGCGGTCATAGAGGACAGGATACTTACCGTATCCGCTATGATAAACAATCATCTGAACACTGCCGAGAACGTACTGCATGTTGCGGGTGATTCCGTGCATCACATGCTCATAAGCGGAACGACATCGGCAAGGATACATGAATTCCTCGTTGATGAGACTTCAAATGTTTCGGAACAGTTCGATGAAAATTATACCGGTATATACGGCTTTATCATGGGTAAATACATAGACGGGCTCAACTGGGAGCCGCCGGAGGGATATGACCCCAAGGCACGTGACTGGTTTATAGATGCGAAGGAAGCCGAAGGTAATGTTGTATTCACACAGCCTTATATTGATGCACAGACGGGAAATATGATCATATCCGCGTGCAGGATGCTCCCCGACAGGCAGAGCGTTATCGCGCTTGATGTCCAGCTCAAGGGGATACAGTCTATGATGAAGGAACTGACGATATCTGGCAAGGGATATGGATTCGTCGTAGATGGCAGCGGTCTTATCATAGCGCACAGGGATGAAGATAAAAAGGGGAAAAATATATGTGAGTTTGAGGGTGGTGAAGGCCTGTTGGATGTCATAAGGGAGGAAGGCTCAGGCAGATTTTTATACGCAGGGGAGAACGGTGATGATACCGTCTATGTGAACAGCATAGCGAATGACTGGTATGTCGTGATGGTTGTAAGCGGACGTGAACTTTATTCGGAGGTACGCAGCCAGCGTGCTGTTGTTATCGTTATATGTATACTGATATTCTCAATGATATCAGCATTCTATTATCTGGGTTATCGGAATGAGCAGAGGTATACAAAACAGCTTGAGGAAATGAGGCTTGAGGAGCAGAAGGTCACCTACGAGAGGAAGATGCTTGAACTTGAGAAGGACGCGGCGAATGCCTCAAATAAGGCAAAGAGTGATTTTCTTGCAAATATGTCCCATGAGATAAGGACACCGATGAATGCGATAATCGGAATGGATGAGATGATACTGCGTACATCACCGGGAGAACCGATAAGGAAATATGCGCTTGACATCCAGAGTGCAGGCAAGACGCTTCTGTCTATCATAAATGACATACTTGATTTTTCCAAGATAGAATCGGGGAAGATGGAACTTATTCCTGTGGAATACAGTTTTGCTTCGGTAATGAATGACGTAGTTAACATGACGATGAAGAAGGCGCAGGATAAGGCGCTTGACTATAAGCTTAAGATGTCGGAGGATATACCGTCCAAACTGCTTGGTGATGAGATACGAGTCCGTCAGGTAATGCTCAACCTTATCAATAATGCGATCAAATATACACATGAGGGCAGCGTGTCGGTCGACGTGTCGTATGAAGCGGACTCGCAGATGCTTACGGTGATCGTCGCAGATACCGGGATAGGCATTAAGAATGAGGATCTCGGCAAACTGTTCGGTTCGTTTCAGAGGCTTGAAGAGGACAAGAACAGGAATATAGAGGGCACAGGCTTAGGGCTTAATATTACGATGCGTCTTGTCAACATGATGGACGGCTCGATAAGTGTGAGCAGCAAGTACGGGGAAGGCACGACCTTCACGGCCAGGATGAAGCAGGTTGTCACGGATGCGACGCCCGTGGGTGATTTTGCACAGAACCTGCTCAAGATGCAGGAGAACAGGGAAGAGTACAGAGCAAGCTTCATTACACCTGATGCGCACATACTTGTTGTGGATGATAATGATATGAATCTTGAAGTGATAGCAGGACTGCTTGAGGATACGAAGATCAATGTGACAACTGCACTCTCGGGAAAGGCATGCCTGGATATCCTGAGAGAAAGATCATTCGATGTGATCTTTCTTGACCAGATGATGCCCGGCATGTCCGGAGTTCAGACGCTTTCGGAAATAAAGAAGGAAAAACTTGCGGAAGATACGCCGATAATCGCACTTACCGCAGACGCTATCGTGGGTGCAAGAGATACGTATATCAAGGAAGGTTTCACGGATTATCTGTCCAAACCGGTAATGTATAAGGCGCTTGAGGCCATTCTGCATAAGTATATTAATGAGAGACTTATAATGAAGCCGGACGGAGAAAACGCCGCGGGAGCGGAAGAACCATCGGCAGAACGTCCCGTGATCCTTGTGGTAAGTGATTCCAAAGATAAGCTTGATGCGATGAAGGAACTGCTTGGCAGCAGATATAAGGGAGTGTTTGTCAGGGATAAGGAGAAGGCTTCAAAATATCTTGAGAAGCATAAGGTCGAATTTGTTATAAGGGATATAAAATCTTAAGACGATATGATAAAATTCATATATAAACTTTTAAAGGAGGGTTACTTATGCGTTATTCTATTGAAGGCGGAAGCCTGCCTGTATTACTGGTGCAGTTGGATCCCGGCGAGAAGCTTATAAGCGAGGTCGGCGGGAGAACATGGTGCAAGGGCGATGTTGTTACGGAGACATCCGGAGGAGGCGGTGTCGGTGGAGCTTTAGGAAGGATGCTTACGGGAGAGAGTCTCTTTATGAGCACATACACGGCACAGAGTCCGGCCGAGATTGCATTCACATCTTCATTTCCGGGCAGTATAATCGCACGCGAATTAGGTCCCGGCGAAAGTATCATTGCCCAGAAGACAGCGTTTCTATGTGCTTCATCGGGAGTACAGCTGTCGGCCACGGTCAATAAGAAAGCAGGAGCCGGACTTTTGGGTGGAGAAGGATTCATTATGCAGAAGATCACAGGTCCCGGCACGGCATTCTTTGAGATCGACGGATACTGCAAGGAATATGAGCTGGCTCCCGGCGAACGTATCGTTTGCGATACCGGCATAATGGCTATGATGGATGAAACGGTTACCATGGATGTGGAGACCGTGAAGGGACTGAAGAATAAGCTCATAGGCGGAGAGGGTCTGTTTGATACGGTGCTTACCGGTCCCGGTAAGGTTTACTTACAGTCGATGGCCATACCCAAGGTTGCGCAGCTTATCATCCCGTATCTTCCCAAGAAATAGCAGATCAGAAAACATTACATCTCGGTTACAGATCGGCAGGGCAAGGAAGCCCTGCCGTTTTTTGTATCTTTGATAATACAAAATATGACCAAATAGACATGAAAAACGACCGAACAGACACAAGATATTGTGTTGTGTATCAAATATACTTAATAATACATTTCATGGGGAGTTTGACGGGAAGGAGGCCTGTTATGAGGAAAATCAAGAGGATGCTGGCATGGGTATTGGCTGTAGTGATGACGGTGACCATGCTGCCTGTAAACACGCTGCCCGTAAAAGCGGCGGATAACAATTTATGGACGGACTATGCCAGTGAGGTTACAAGGAATGCCGACGGAGTATATGAAATCTCCACTGCAGCACAGCTCGCCTGGGTGGCGAAGGCTGTAAATGACGGAACATTGGAGCAGGGATGGTATGATACGCAGGGTAATCACTACTATACCTTCCGACTTTTAAATGATATAGATCTGACGGACCATCTGTGGATCCCAATAGGTAACAGTTATAATAATATGATCCGGTTCAGAGCTGTTTTTGACGGTGCGGGACATACTATATCTGGTATGCGGGTCGGTACTTCGGATGAATATCTTGCACAGGGTTACGGCGGACTGTTTGGCGTTCTCGCAGGCAGTGTAAGAGAACTCAGTATTACCGATTCCACGGTCTATGCCACTTCCAAAACAGACGGTTTTGAATGTTATGCGGGACTGCTTGCGGGATATTTCGATTCATATTCGGGAAGTGTCTATCGATGCAGCGTTGACGGTTCGGTATACATTGAAGGAAGAAACTTCTCGTATTCAAACCGGTATAACAGTGCGGGCGGATTATTTGGTGTCATAAGCAAGGGCAAGGTCGATTCATGCCGGTCAAATGCCGGACTGTATTTAAAGAAGATCGACGGTGTGAGCGGAAAGGCTTCACTGGGTGGAGTCACGGGAAGCTATGCGGATGATGCAAGCGCAAATAATCTTCTGATCATTAATTCGATTTCCTCAGTAGAGACCAATACCGATGCAGGGGCTTCATTATCCCTGGGTGCATTTACCGGTTCCGGATCATATGGAACGATAAAGAACAGCTTTGCGAGAATAAAATATAAGGGAGGCACCAGGGAACTCGGACAGGATGCACCAAAATTAAGCTATAATCTGAAGACGGCGGCGAATATCTGCGCTTATGAAAAGAACGAAGGTGCCGATACAACCGAACGTTCAATACACGTCTTATCCAAGGATTCGGAACATGTTTCCGAGAACAGTATTCCACTTATAACACTTAAGAGTCAGGATTTTGTAAATGCTCTCAATTCAAAAGCACAGCCGATAGAGGGTGCAAAGACATGGAGCATATCTGACAGCGAGAATGACGGTTTTCCTGACATCAGGTTTGCCGGTCTGCCGGTTTATCATACGGCAGAGTTCATCTCTGCAGGTGAAACTTTATCAACACAGAAGATTGCCGATGGTGATAAGGCAGAGAAACCGGATGATCCTGCAAGAAAAGGCTATACTTTCCTGTATTGGTATACCGATGATGAAAATACGGAATATGACTTTGATTCACCTGTTGCTTCGGATCTAACATTAAATGCAAGATGGGATGCGCATGAACATACCGTTGATTTTGATCCCAAGGGAGGATCTTATGTGTATCCTCAGGTTGTAAAGACTGACTGCAAGGTCACAAAACCGGCGAACCCTGTGTATAACGGATACGTGTTCAAGGGCTGGTATGAGGATGAAGCATATTCAAACCCGTGGGATTTTAATACCGAGACGGTAGCCCACGATATGACGCTGTATGCAAAGTGGGATGTTTCGAGCCTTCCGGCAGTTGCGGGCAGGATCACCTCCTTAAGGACAGGTGCAGGTATTGAGGGAGCGACTGTCACCCTTTCGGGTAATGGGATAGATAAGGAAGTAAGAACGGATACCTTCGGGTTTTATCGTATTGATGATATAGATGCGGGAACTTATGAGATAAGCGCGTGGGCTCCGGGTTTTTGCTCAAAGAGCGAGCCGGCGCTTACTATTACGGACGGTTCTGCAGGCTGGGATGCTGCACTTGAAAGCACATGGTCAGGTGGAGGCGGCGGTGAAGAGAAGAAGGTTAAGACTATATATGTCAATGTAAGCTGCTTAAGTACCGGAATGAAGCTTTCCCGTGTTACCGTCAAATACAGGGGGGATACCCTGACAGGCGAGGGAATGACGGATGAGAACGGCTGTGTGATACTTGAAGAGGTTCCGGACGAGGGATATATCTTTGAGATAAACAACGACTTCAGGAAGAAAGGATGGAAGTCAGCAACCGCAACTACGTCTGACGGATCGGATAAAAAGGGCGACCTGTATGTTAACTGTGCCCTTGAGCCCGAGTGTCAGGAGCTTGAGGTTAGCGTTAAGGGCTACGACCCGGTAAGTGATAAGGATGACCAGCCGCTTGAGGGAATAAACGTCACCCTTAAAGGTCTGCATCCCGAGGATAACAGGATAGTTCTTGTGGATGATGTTAAGGCTGTTACCAATGCGGACGGCAAGGTTAACATTGGCTGGCTTGCTCCGATCACATGGGTGGTATCGGCAGGTGCCACACCCTACACTAGTGTTTCGGAAACCATAAAGAGCAACGATGAAGGTAAACTTACAAAAAACAAGGTAACACTCAATCTTCCGTTTACGGCTTCATCCATAAAGGTGAACCTTAAATCAGGCTATGCGGATAAGGATATTTTCAAGAACAGTCAGGGACAGGGGAGCGGCAGTACGGGGAGAGATCCCTTAAAGGTTAAGCTTTCGGGAGTTGCCGGAACCGTTACGGAGGGCATATCCAGGGAGTCCGAGCTTGACACAAACGGTGAGGCACTGTTCGAACGCCTTGCTCCCGGTGCCTATAATCTGTCGGCAGCAGGCTCGGTCAAGCGTTATGTATCCGTTCCTGCTGGTGCAGACGGCAAGGAGATATACAGTTCTACCGAGGATACAAGGTACGGTCCGAAATATTTCTATGCCGAGTTCAACGGCCAGGGCAGTACCAATGTCGGATTCGGAGCCAACATAACCACGACACTTCGTGTTGCGGCCTCGCCGGTTACTTTCTCGGGAACCCTGTACAAGGCAGATATGGATAAGAACGGTGAGATTAAGGTTACACCGCTTAAGGATGTCAAGCTTGCCGTAAAGCCATCATATTATTATCAGCAAAACGGAGCCTCAGAAAAGGAGATCAGGACAGATAATGACGGACATTATTCTGTAACGCTTCTTCCCGGGTTATATGGTGTGACTGTTAAGGATAATTTCTATAACGATTACTTCGGTGGGCATCTGATATATCATACGGGTGCAACAGACACCTGTTACTATGATTACAATATGCGCGGCTGGCCCTGTTATGGACAGTGGACTGGGACTGTGAAATCCGCCTGGGCATGGCTGTCTTCAGGTACACAGAAGCCTTACGCGGATATTGCCGGAATGAATCTGTCATCCGGAGATGTTGTGGCAGATCTTGTTATGATGGAGAAGGCATTTACTTACTCGCTCGGTTCATGGCGGGATATTTCGGGAGTAGGGATTCCCGTTATGACAAATGCCACGATGAAACGGATCACATCACTGAAGCTTGATAACAATCCCGACAGATGGGAAGTTAAGAGAAATAAAATATACACCATGGATCATCATACCGAATCAAACGGTGCTTCTGTAACCATGTACGGGAATGAAACAAAGACCAAAGACATGACCGGTCAGAAGTTCCCGGCTGTTTTTGCGGATCTTAAGCCGGGAGACTATACCTTCGGCTATACTTTGGCGGGTAATTTTTCGCATCTTGAAATGTCGGATGCTCCTTATAGCGCGCATGCAAGGATCCCGCATGACGGAGAAAGGAATATAAGTTTTTATGATTTTCCGGCGCCGGGCGAACTCCCTGCAAATGCGGACTTTCCCGAGGATTATGTTGATATAAGGTATCCGGATGATCCGTGTCACAATCCATGGCCGTGCGGAACAGTATACGACAGTGAAGTGGCGATAGATTTTGATAAAGATGCCCAGGGACACCGGACTTTTGCTGATCTGTATGACGATGATAACAGCAACGGCGAGATGTATTTCAAGTTCTTCAACAGACATAAGTATACACGTGGAATGTTAACCGAAGAACAGGCGGCTATATACCGGAGATCGGCCAATATACATGATTTTCATCTCGATAGTAACTACAATCAGAATGGTACCTGGGATCCGCCGGAGGAACCTGATTCGTCTGACGGAAGTGTGCCGGATACAGCGGAAGGAAGCGGTCCGGAGGATTCCGATACGGCGGATGATAATGGTAACGACGGTTCGGAGGGTGCTGTAAACGGAGAACAGTCAGCAGTTTTGGATGAATCCATGGATGAAGATATTATAATCAGTGGAGATGTGTCCGAACCGGTTGCCTGTGAAGGAGATCCGGGTGATATGGCAAATTATGCGTGGTACACAGATGATTCTGCCGAACATATGCCGGATGATAAAGATGCATTTAGCTTAAGCAGCATAAGAACAGCACTGTTTGGATATACTACCGATAAGTGCCCGGGTGTACTGTTCTATCTTCCTGACTATGCTTCATGGGAAGATGAAGCCTATACGGCAATACCCGATGGTAATGTGGAGCTGTATTTTAACGCTCCGGCAGAATCCTATCTTCACACAACATTCTTCCCGAATGCCCTTGATAAGAGGAATCTGCACAACTACGGGCAGAATGAGAAGAACGATCTGTGGTTTAAGGCGCCTGTTCCGGCTTCCGGCAGGCAGATAAGTGCGATCGATTTTGCGCATCCGCAAAACAGCCGGAACGGTCAGGTGATAAACAAGAGCAGTATAGAAGCATTTTTTGCTGCAACCGGTCTGGAAGTAAGGGCAGTTGACGGAGAGAATCCAGGCAGAACCCTTGATGTTCCGGTGTCCGTAACCATAGGTGAGGATTCATATGCCAGTGGATATATCTATACGGTGGATAATGGATTAAACGATAATGTTACCAAGGTTGAAGTCACCTCGAACGAGTGGGAATGCTCAAACGATCTGTTTGTACAGGGATATTATGATGAGAACGCAAAGAAAGCAGTCATTTTAGTTCCTCTTTCCAGGAAGCTCAGAGTTTTCAAACTTACTGTAACTGACATCTACGGCCAGCAAATAAAGAATGCGGATGTTTCATTTACCGGACACAGCAGGGAATATCCTGTAGTCGGAGCCACGGATGGAAACGGAGTGGCACAGATAGGTGAAACTCAGATAAACTGGCTTACAAATAAGGAGGAAGTTGTAAGCGGTCTTACACTTCAGGATTATACGGTAAGGATCCATGCAAAGGGTTATCAGGATATGGTTTATACCATAACGGCAGATGAACTCGGTACGGGGATCATCGCCACGGGGAGAAAGGAAATGGCAGTCCTTAGCCAGCCTGTGATCAATAAGGACAACAAGGAGATATTTGACAAGAAGGGGGCCTTCATCCCGGGCGTTAATTTCACGGGTACTCAGAGCGGAGTCAACTTTGTCGCAAATGACAGTATGGACAATGACGCACTGTTCTTAAATATAAATCTCGAGATCGAGAGGGACCAGGGTGACAAAGTTATAAATGTATACATGATAGACAGAAAGGTATATGCGAATGAGGATTATTCGGATGTACCTACGGAACTTATCATACCGTCTTCGCAGGATGCACATTCCAATCCATCTGAAGTATATGAATGGCTTGTGAAGCTTGAGAGAGAAGAACTGGGCGTTGTCTACTGGAGATGCTTCCTCGGAGATGACGAGATACAGGTATCTGATACGGGAACGACCGATGTCGTTACAGCAAGAGTTCCTCTGTGGGAGCTCCCGACGGATGCCTTCTGTCCTACCTTTATAGTGATGACAGATAAGGGCGCGATCCAGATATATAATGTGGAATATGGCGTACAGGATACAACACAGCTTACAGGTATAAGGCTTAACGGACGGCAGGCCAGGATATACAACGCGATAGCGGATATGGCCGGCGCTGTGCCGACAGAGGCTGAGGAGACGGCACTGCTTACCAATATAAACCTGCCTACGGGCATGATACTTCCGCAAAAGACCTTCACCGCGACCATTACAGCAAGTGATGAGGGATATATAGATTATGAATACAAGATGGGAGTTGACCTTGTACAGGGCTCTCTTACTCCCGCAGGATCGTCTGCACCAAACCTTAACATCATTTCCGGTGTGACAGGAATCGTCGTGAGCGGTGAATGGGATATGAAGCTTGCAGGTGAAGACAGGCAGTTCGTGGAAACCTTCAATGTGAATGCATCAAGGAAAAACATGGATATCGATGACTATCTGCCTGCATTGTTCAAGGCCTTCCCTGTTAAGTTAAGCTTCGATCCCGATCCTTCCGGAGGTTTCGGATATACCGGGACGAGGACGGTGGACGGAAAGAATGATATGACCAGGGAATCCCAGAGGATGGATGCAAATGCATATGCCGGGATCAAGGGTGAGATCAGCGGCTTCAAGGCGGCAGGCAAGGCATTCCCGGGAGTGGGTACAATACTTGAGTCACTTGAAAAGAGCGGTGCCGCAGATATGGGTGTGCATCTTAAGTTAAGGACCGGAGTTAACGGTACATACAGATACGAGATCGTTCCACCGGCTGAACCGACTGAGAATCTTGATATTGCAGTGGGTGCGGGTGCATCGGCGGGTGTATATGCCAAGGCACTTGGCGGATCTGTGGGTGCGGAGGCCAATGTCAATATAAGCGGTGACAATGACAAACTCCCAGATATGATGGAGATATCCGCAACAATGAGCCCCGATGACGGGTTTAAAATGAAGGAGGTCAAGGGCAAGCTTAACGCCGATGCCAAGATTTATATCCAGACATGGGCGATAAACGGAGAGAAAAATTTCGAATTTGTTGACATACCTTTCGATTATAAATTTAACACCGAGGATGATGTAAATGATTCTACAATAGCGATAAATGAGATAAGCATTAAAGAGAACCTGATGTCAAGGGGCGATTTTGAACCGTCTGTATACAGCAATGATGCGGTTGCAAACGGAAATGTACTTGCAACCAATTATGTGACCATAGGCGGACACGGATCGGATGAGAGCGGTTCGGGAACCGTTGTGGTTACCGACATGGAGTCAAAGGGCGGAAACATGCGTGTGATGCTTGTTGCAAGAAACGGCATAGTATCAGGTTCACCTGACACAAATACGGGTATTGAGGCGCCGGAAGGCTCGGGTGACGGATTTATAGATCCTGTATGTATCGCTTCGACAGACGGTCTTATAACGGCATGCGATACCGTGACCTTAAGTGACGGCAAGCTGCTCGTGGCATGGTGCGAGATAGCTGCTTTCGATATGTATAAGACCTGCCCGCCTTCTTCGATAAAATACTCTGCAGGTACTGTAAATAACGGCGTATGGACGGGCAATGTCACGACAGTAACAGAAGATGCCGGAATGGTTACGGACAGCATGTATCTGGTTGCGAACGGTAACGGAGCGGCATCGCTTATAGCAGTCAAGACGGGTGACGGACCGATGGCTGCAAGGCATAACATTTACGGCTATAAGTATTCGGCAGGCGGCTTTACGGGTGAAACCGTACTTGCCGGTAACAAGAGGATATACAGGGCGAAGGCCTGCAGTGCGGGTGACGGCGTGTTCATGGCATATACCACGGACGAATTTGAGGCGGAGGCCATTGTTTGGGATAATAAGGGTACTGAGAACTATAGCTTTACCGTAAACGGACTTGAATTTGATGTTGCATCAAACGGCGCAAGGTCGGGTATACTTACCGGTACGGATGACGGGCTGGAGCTTCAGATACTTGAGAACGGCGTGTTTAAGTACTACGGTACGGTGGTTTCTCAGACGTCTCCCGGCAATCCGATGTTCGCGATAGCAGAAAACGGAAGCTTTGTGATCGGATGGACCACAGAAAATGATACTAAGCTCTATACGGCACAGTTAAGCATGGGCGGAAACCTGTTAAAAGATGCTGAGTTGATAGGTAACGGCGGACGATTCAGCAAGAGTGAACTGTGCTTAAATGGTGCAGACCTGAGCCTTTACGCTGTTAATACAAAGACTGTCGGCGAAACATTAAACAGCACGCTTAATGCATATAATATGAAGGCCGAAGTTTATACGGGCACAGATGTAGAGGTGACAGGCATAGAGGTGACGCCAGATAAACCCGAGATAGTGATCGGTTCAAAAAAGAGACTGACAGCTAAGGTCCTTCCCGTTAATGCGACAGGGAAGGGAGTAACATGGAGCAGTGATCATGAAGATATAGCAATCGTGACCAGTAACGGCTGGGTTAAGGGGATCAAGACAGGCGATGCTGTCATTACGGTCACGGCAGGAAATATTTCGGTTAAAGTTCCGGTTACAGTTGTTGAAAAATCCGGAAATTCCGGAGGAGATGAACCGGAAGAACCTGTCAATCCCGTTAATCCCGTAAAACCGGGCGAGCCCAAAGGAAATTATGAGGGTAAGGAAACCGGTGAGATGTCGGTTGCTTTTACGGATGCTTCGATCAAGGATGGAGTGATCTATAAAGGAACAGCGATAAAACCCGATGTTATTGTTAAGAACGGAGATAAGACGCTGATCGAGGGAACCGATTATTCGGTTAAGTATAAGGATAATGTCAATGCGGGACCTGCCATCGTTACAGTGACAGGCAAGGGCAACTATATCGGAAAGAAGGAACTTACCTTTACGATAAATAAAAAGAATATAGGCGATGCCGATGTGACGGCAGGCAACATGGTTGTAGTATCGGGAAGCAAGGCTTCGCCGGTTATCGTTTATAACGGTATTGTGCTCAAATCCGGCAGTGATTATTCGGGAATAACGAGTGAAAAGATAAGACAGGATACCGGGATTACCCTTACCGGTTCGGGTAAGAATTATACGGGTACTAAGACGCTGACGATCAAGGCTCTGCCTAAGACTGAAGTAAAAAGCATGGCTGTTGTATTGGTGAAGGGTACTTCATTTACGTACGACGGAAAAGAACATATGCTTACAGTTGCCGCACCGGGAGCAGAAAACGGTAAACAGCTTACTGTGACTGATAAGAAGACAAAGGCAGTTCTGACTGAGGGCAAAGACTTCACGCTGAGTTACGGTAATAATATTAATGCTGGATCTGCCAAGGTAAGAATAACAGGTCTCGGAGCTTACAGCGGAAATATTCAGAAAACATTCAAGATCAGACCGGCAGTCTGGACCGGCAGGAAAACTGATGGGGTTAAGAGATTCATTATCACGAATGCTGACGATCTGGCTAAGGGCTACGAATACACAAATATCGGAGTTACGCCGTTCATAGGATTGGCTGCGGTCATTGACGATGCGGCGGAAACACAGTTAAGCCTTACGCCGGGAACGGACTATAAAGTAAGCTACAGCAGTTATAAGAAGCAGGGGACAGGTAAGGCAAAGATCAGATTCCTCGGTAATTATAAGGGATCGGCCATATCCGATGTGACTTATGCGATCAATAAGGCTGAGTTTAATAAGGCTGCCATGCATATTGTGATGGCTAAGGAAGTGATATATAACGCTAAAAAGACGTCTGCATCGACATATAAACTATCTCCCGGCAAGAATCTGTTTGTTGAACTTAACGGGGTGATGCTTAAGCCTAATGAATATGCGGTAAAGTTTTATCTTGACGGAGCGGAGATTACTAATAAAACCAAGGTTCTGATGCCTGAAAATGCCGCATTCCTGACCGTTACCGTTAAGATAACGCCCAAGTCTAACAGTAAGACCTATAAACTGCCGAACGGTGTCAGCGAAGTCGAGATCGGAAGCTATAAGATCATCAAGCCGGATCAGACAAAGAAGGATATTGGAAAGGCTAAGCTTACCGTTATCAAAAGGGACGGGTCAGGAAAGGCCAAGATAGGTTATACCGGTACGAATATCGGATTTGATCCTAAGGATGCGATCAGACAGGGGGACATAAGGTTTACTCTCGGCAGCGGTGCAAATGCAGTTGTGCTTACGGGGAACGAAGTATATGAAAACTTTGAAGTAAACTATGCAAACAATGTCAACCGGGGAACTGCAGTCATCCTGCTCACGGCTAAGGAAGGCAGTGCCTACAGAGGATGGGTTAAGGGAACCTTCAATATCGGGAAGGGAACATATTAGATGGATGTAAGTTTGATTTCGATGACGGAGCTGGGTATATATCTCAGTTGGAAAAAAGATCCGGAGAAACTTGCATATAATCTGCCGTTCCTGATGCCGTTGCCTCAGGGTACGGACATAGAGAAGCTGCGCGCCGCATTGGTCAGAACCTTTGCGGCGCACAGAGGGCTGCTTGCGAGGTTCAAGCTTAACAGGAACGGAAGCGTTACACGTATAATGCCGGAGGGTGAACTTGATGAGTCATCAGTCAGTATAACCGTAAGGGATGAAGAACCGAAGTTTGACGAGCTCGTGAAGCCGTTCTCGGATACGGAGGGTGAACTTTACAGGATCGTTATCCTTAAGGGAGACGGTCAGGACTGGCTGTTCATGGATATACATCATCTCGTATTTGACGGCACATCGATGAGGAGATTTATAAGCGAACTGAACCGCGCCTATGCAGGTGAGCATCTTGTGGGTGAGCAGTTCACAGTATCTGACATTGCAATAAGGGAGCAGGATAAGAGGAAGAGCCGGGCCTTTGAGGAGGCTGAGGAGTGGTACAGGCAGCTGCTTGGGGATTATGAATATAACAGCGCCCTCATACATGATAAGGAGGGCAGTGAAAAAAAGTGCGCCTACATAGAGCATGAGCTTTCGGTGGATCCGGAGGAAGTATCCGAGTTTGCCGATTCACTGGGCATAAGGAAGAGCACTTTCTTCGCCGGCGCTTACGGGTATCTGATAAGCCGGTTCTCAGGCAGTAAAGGAGCGTTGTATTCAACCGTGCATTCGGGAAGGGATAAATATAATGCAGGCACTGTCGGGATGTTTGTCAAAACGATCCCTGTGATACAGGACTTTTCGAATGACGATAAGATAAAGGAGCATCTCAGGCAGCTTGATGAACAGATCACAGGGAGCCGGAAAGCAGATATTTTTTCATATGCCGATATAAGTGATAAATTCGCTCCTAATATACCCACGTTATTTGCATATCAGGGCGAAATGTTTAAGAAGATCGATTTTCTGTCAGGGGAGATAAGGACTGAAACGATACCGGCAGGAGATGCGCAGGAGGATATGGTCACGGAGGTATTCCGTGATGACGGCAGATATATCATACGTATTGCATACAGGCGGGATCTGTTTGAACACAGCAGTATAGGCGAGTTTGTGGACTCATACGAAAAGACTCTTAATGAGATGCTTAAGAGGGAACGGTTGGCGGAGGTTGATATTGTTACGGACGATCAGCTGACTGCTCTTAACGGCTTTATTTTAAAGACCGCTGTTGTACCGCGCCATAATGATATCGTTTCAATGTTCCGTGATGCGGCAGCGTCCGATCCGTCTGCTCCTGCCGTCATATTCGGTGATGTGAGACTAAGTTACAGTGAACTTGATATAACAACAGATCGTATAGCATCATATCTTAAAGAGAAGGGAATAGGCAGCGGGAGCGTTACCGCCATTCTCATACACAGGAACGAATACATGGTAAGTGCTTCGCTCGGCGTGCTTAAGTCGGGCGCCGCATATCTGCCCCTTGATCCTTCATATCCGCCGGAAAGGCTCAACTTTATGGCGAAGGATGCAGGGGCGTCATACCTTATAGCAGATAAGGATCTTGCACATATACTTGAAGGTTTTGAAGACAGGGTGATCTTAACGGATGATATTCCATCGCTGCCTGCGCCGGATACCGGCTGCAGTGGGACAGTTGTTCCTCATGAGGATGACCTGTTTACACTTCTATATACCTCAGGGTCTACGGGAACTCCCAAAGGAGTGATGCTGGGGCACGGCAATATAGCGAACTTCTGCAGGCATTATGTATCTGAGACCGGTCTTGGCCCGGGCATTGTATGTTCGGCGTATGCGAGCTATGGGTTCGACGCGAACATGATGGATATGTACCCGGCGCTTATTTCAGGTGCCTGTGTATGTATCGTGCCCGAGGAAATCAGGATGGACCTTAAGGCGCTTGGTAAGTATCTGGAAAAAAACAATGTGAGCGTTGCATTTATGACGACACAGGTCGGCAGGCAGTTTGCGATGTCAAAAAACAGGCCTTCGTGTCTTAAAAAGCTTCTGGTCGGAGGAGAGAGGTTAGCCGATGTTTCGGTGCCTGAGGATCTTGAACTGATAAATGTATACGGACCTACAGAGTGTACTGTTTTTGTTACAAGAAAGATTGTAAATCCACATGAAAGATATTTACGAATACCCGTCGGGAGTTCATTTGCAGGAGCAGTTCTCTACGTCGTTGATGAGCACGGAAGAAGGGTACCGCCCTGTGTTCCCGGTGAATTGTGGATATCGGGTCCCTGTGTAGCGATCGGATATCTTAACCGTAACGAAAAGAATGCGGAGACTTTCACTATAAATCCCTTCAGCAGAGAGAAAGGGTATGAGCGTGTATATCATACCGGCGACATAGTACGGTTCCTGCCTGACGGCGAGATAGATTTCATTGGACGCAGTGACGGTCAGGTGAAGATACGAGGCTTCCGTATAGAACTTAGTGAGGTTGAGTCTGTTATACGTGAGCATCCCGACGTCGAGGATGTGACTGTACAGGCATTTGACAACAAGAACGGGAGCGGCAGATATCTTGCGGCTTATGTAGTAGAGAAGGAAGGCAGCAGCATTGAACGGGGTGAGCTGGAAGCATTCATCCGCAATGTAAAACCGCCGTATATGGTACCTGCGTCGATCATTAAGATAGATGAGATACCGCTTAACCAGAACCAGAAAGTTGACAAGCGAAGACTGCCTGATCCGGATGTATCCCGACAAGGAGTAAAAGAAGGCAGTGTGAGGGAGTTTACTGAGCTTGAAAAGGAACTTTTTGAGATCCTCGCACAGGCAACCGGATACGACGGATCGGATATAACAATTCCACTTGTTGAGACCGGTCTTACATCAATTTCAGCGATGCAGCTCATATCGATCCTTTCGGAGCGTTATGGCTTCAGTCCCGATACAGGCAGACTACTGACGGGTTTGAGCATACTCGATATAGAAAATGAGATATTTAAGTATCTGATGAGCCGGGACGGTGGTACAGATATGGTGGCTTCGGGCCTGAAAAGGGACAGGGCGATCTTACGGGCGCCGCTTACTCAGACACAGCTTGGCATCTATCTTGAATGCAAAATGGATGAGAGAAGTGATAAATACAATATACCGCTGTTGTTCAAACTTGATGATGCTGTGGACATGGCCGTGCTCAAGGATGCTGTCAGGACTGCCATCGAGGCGCATCCGTTTATGAAATGCTGTATAGAAGCAACGGAAAACGGCAGCGCTGATATGATCTTAAACCCGGATATTGAATGGGAGATTAAGACAGAAGATACGCAGCTTTCCGATAATGAAATACAGGAGAGGTTTAAGACAGAGTCCGTCTTGTTTAAACTCTCACGAGCCCCATTGTTTGATATAAGGATAATAAATTCTGCGGGTTCGGGATATCTGTTCATGGTGTTCCATCATATCATCATGGACGGTACCTCTGTTAGTGTTCTCATGGAAGATATTGAATCGGCTTATCAGGGACACAACCTGACTAAGGAGAGTTACGATTCAATGTCGTTGGCGGTGGATGAGGATAGAGAGAGGGGGACGGAGGCGCTTAAGAAAGCCCGTGACGTGTATAACAGGATTTTTGATGGAGTATGCGTTGATTCACTGCCGTATACCGAGAATGTCACGACGCATGAAACAAGGTCACGGTCAGGCGCGGCGGCTGTTTCTTCATATGTACTTGATGGTGTGGATGAGTCATGCATCGATGCTTTCTGCCGGGAAAATAAGGTTACGGAAAATGCGATCTTTACAGCGGCATTTGCTTATATGCTTGCAAGAATGAACGGGAGCGATGAGGCAATGTTTGCATGCGTACATAACGGGCGGACAAGCACTAAGGTGTTGCGTATCATGGGGATGCTCGTTAAGACCTATCCGTTCTATATCAATATCGATAAGAATTCAAAAGCCGAAGATTTCGTGCGTGCGGTGTCATCACGTATCAGGGAACTTACAGCCAATGAGTTGTATTCGTTTGCCGAGGCAGTGAGGGATCATGATGTGAACGCAGACGTTATGTTTGCATATCAGGGTGATTCGTTTAACGGATATACGATCGGCGGTAAGAGGGCAGAGCTTATAGAGATGCCGATCAGGGATGCCAAGGAGCCGTTAAGCGTTGATGTATCAAGGCAAAGCGGTAAGTACAGGATTACCTTCGAGTACAGGGAGGATATGTACACTGCTGTGCAGACAGAATGGATGAGTGGGATATATGCATTGATCGTTCAGGGATTTATTACCCGAAGTACGCTTGGTGACATAGAACTTATGAATGGGCGGAGCAGGGCATTTCTTGATGAGGTTAACGATACGGATGTTAATATACCGTTTATGCCGGTCAGATGCCTGCTTGAAAAAAATGCCGCAGCCTTCCCTGACAGGACAGCCGTGGTATTCGGCGATACAAGGGTAACATATAAAGAATTGAATAAATCTGCGAACAGGATAGCGCACGGGCTTATCGATGAGGGGGCCACGGGGCGTATAAGTGCGCTTATGTTAAAACGCAGTGAGAAGGTATACATGGTGCGGCAGGGAATTCTTAAAGCGGGCAGCGCCTTTCTGTCTATAGATCCGGAATACCCGGATGAAAGGGTAAAGGTCATGACCGAGGATTCAGGGGCCGCTGTTTTGGTGGTGAGTGAAGCGATCAGGGAAGAAAGGGCTTCGCTTCTGAGTACGCTTAAGTGTCGAGTCCTTACGGTAGAGGATCTGCTTGATACAGAAGAAGTATCCGATCCGGATATTGAGGTACAGAAGGAAGATCCGGCTTATTGCATATTTACTTCGGGTTCGACCGGCAGACCCAAAGGAGTGATCTTAACCCAGGGGAATCTGCTCAATTTTCTTGATGCCAATGATAAGAATCCGGAAATATTGGGATATACGGAGTATACGAGAAATTCGTTGGCGCTTGCGGCAATCACATTTGATGTTTCGGTCATGGAGGAATTTATACCGTTATCGCACGGGATGACTGTATGCATGGCTTCGGAAAACGAGATACATGATCCGGAGGCGTTAGCTTCGTTCATGATAAAAAACGAAGTGGATATGATGACGGTCACACCTTCGTTCTTATCAAGCTGCATCGGGCTTCCCGTGATGAGAGGAGCGCTTAAGAACGTGAAGGTGTATGACCTTGGAGCTGAGGCATTTCAGGCACCGTTGTATGATAAGATAATTGCGATCAATCCCGACGCATATATCATGAACGGGTATGGCCCCACAGAGACTACGATAAGCTGTACAATGGATAGAATTACGGGAACCGGGCTTATCACCATAGGACGTCCGGCTTCAAATGTAAAGGCGTTTATAGTGGATGAATCAGGACACGTTATGCCGCCGCTCATCCCCGGCGAGCTCATTATTGCAGGAGAAGGCGTAGGCAGAGGTTATATAGCAAGACCTGAGCTTAACGAGGAGAAGTTCATTATCTTTGAGGGGCTGCGTGCATATCGCACGGGTGACGTGGCAGCATGGACATCGGATGGGAGACTGAGGTTCAGGGGACGTTCAGATGATCAGGTGAAACTTCGGGGACTAAGGGTTGAACTGTCTGAAATAGAGAATGCTATCAATTCGGTGGAAGGCGTTGATTCAAGCGTGGCAGTCGTCAGAGGAGATGAAGAGAACGCATTTCTCGCAGGTTTCTATACCGCTTCAAGAAAGATCACGGCTGATGAGATAAAGAGTGTGATAAGCAGGATGCTTACTTCTTATATGATACCCGGTGTATTGATGCAGCTTGACAACCTGCCGCTTACCGCAAACGGCAAGGTGGATAAGAGGAAGCTTCCGGAAGTGGCGTTCAAACCTGATACAAGGGAATACAGAGAACCGGTGAATGAGGCGGAACGTGATTTTTGTGCCTGGTTTGCAGAAGTTCTTCACCTTGATAAGGTGAGTGCTGCTGCAGGTTTCTTCGAACTGGGCGGTACTTCCTTAAGCGCCTCGGCCATAGCGATGCATGCCAGGGACAAGGGATATAACGTTGTATATGCGGATATTTTCAAGGCGCAGACACCGGAGGCACTTGCAAGGATAGCTGCGGGAGAGACGATGCCTGCCATGAAATCGGATGAAGCGGGGAATGATATTACAGACTATGATTACGATGCCTTAAATATGTCCGATGATCAGGACATTAAATTGATTGGTATAAAACCTGGCGCCATCGGTAACATCATGGTAACGGGAGCCCTGGGGTTCCTTGGGATCCATGTATTGAGGGAATATCTGCTAAGTTATACCGGCACGGTATATTGCATGGCGCGAGGGAAGAACTGTGAGAGACGCCTTAAGTCCCTGTATTTTTACTATTTTTCCGAAATGCCTGACAGGTACTTTGAATCGGGGAGGCTTAAGATCATCACGGGTGACATCACCGATGAAGAGGCGCTTGAGAAGGCAGGAGAGCTGCCTTTTGACACTCTTATCAACTGCGCGGCGATAGTAAAGCATTTTGTTAAGGATGACAGTATTTTTAAGACAAATGTGGGAGGAGTAAAGAACCTCATAAGACTTTGTAAGAAGAAGGGTATACGACTTATCCAGACGTCTACGGTAAGTGTGGCCGGCGAAGGACTGGACGGAACCCCTGCGCCTGATAAGATGCTTAAGGAAAACGAATTATATATAGGACAGCTGATCGATAACGATTATATCCGTTCAAAGTTTCTTGCGGAACGCGCTGTGCTTGAAGCTGTCACTCATGGACTTGATGCCAAAATAATGAGGCTCGGTAATCTTATGGGACGTTCGGCGGACGGTGAATTCCAGATAAACTCCCGAACCAATGCATTTATCCGTTCTCTTGCAAGCTATAAGAAGATAGGGGCTGTTCCTTATTCGATGCTTAATGTATGTACTGATTTTTCGGAGATCGATATGACGGCAAGGGCTGTTCTTAAACTTGCGGGAACTGCGCACAAGTACAATATCTTCCATGCGATGAACAACCACAGTGTCACCTATGCCGATATCGTTTATTCTATGCGTGAGTACGGGATGAAGGTAGATACAGTAGAGGATGATGAGTTTGAGGCACGCATGGCTTCAGCGGGAGATGCTGCCGGGGCACTCATGGCTTACAGTACGAGGGAAGGGCAGGAAAGGCGCTATATGCTTGGAACAGACTGTTCGTTCACCACGAACGCACTCTACCGCCTTGGTTTTAAGTGGCCCGTGACTGATGAGGATTACATCGTCAAAATGCTCGATGCCCTGAACGGAATGTCGATGATGAGGTGAGTTTACCGAATAGACATGAAAAACGACCGCTTACGCAAAAGCACTGACATTTGGGTTTTTCCATACGTATAATTAAGCAAAGAACAAAACAAAAGCTTCACAGACAAAGTGGGAAGCAAAATCTTAAGGAGGAAAAACAAATGGCAGAGAATAAGAACATGGAACTTAACGATGAGAAGATGGCCAAGGCAGCAGGTGGTGCGGGAAGATCCGATGAATATGATATGTACGGGTTTGTAGTGGATAAACTTCCTGCCGGGCAGTACGCAAATCACTATAACGTCAAGGGCGATAATGATGAGATATTCATCTGCTATTACGCAGGAAATGATATTCTCGGTCCCGGAACAGAGGTGGGAATGATCCATATAGCTCAGGATAACGGATGGAAGATTGAACCGATAATGCATATCTGATCCGGGAAGAATTAACGACCGGAAACTGGAACATAACATAATAAGGATTTTCAATACAGAAAGGAGAAAGACTATGAACGACAACAAGTATACAGAAATGATCAAAAATTACAGGGAGAAAGCTAAGAATATGGAGCTGCCGGATGTGGACATGAAGGCTGCAACCGGAGGTGTTGGCGGAGCCAATGAGGCAACATGCCCTTACTGCGGCAAGCCTATGGCAGCCGGTAATTATCCCCTCGTCGGACGTGGGTGGAAATGCGCTGACTGCGGACTTACTACCGATTGTTCGGATGCGGAGACAATACAGATCATCCGTTACATGGAGCAGGCGGGCATTACGGATATCGGTTATCCGATATGGTGGAACAAGATCAAATGATCTTATGAGAGACCGGATCTATGGGGAATATTGAAGGAAAAGAGAAAAACACGGATTACGTGAACGACAGGATAAGCAGGCTGTATGGCAGCCTGCTTCCTTCGGCTATATGTGCATGTGCTTTTTCATTCGTATACGGATCATGCCTTGCCGGCTGTGGCATCCAGAAGTTCTTTTACACTTTTTACCCGCCTTCTTGCCACCCATGTACTCTGGCCGTTTTCAAATTCCACACCGATGGTTCCCGCGGTTGAAAAATCAAAGCATTTGACTTTGCGTATGTTTATTGTTTCCGACTGTGAGATCCGTACGAACCGGGTTTTGTCAAGCACGGTCTCGACTTCGTGCAATGGCTTCTTGACTTCATAGGTTTTCTGGGCAGTTTCCATCCACACCTTCCTGTTGGAAACGAACAGACGGATTATCCTTCTTTGCGGGACCATTTCCATCTCATCGTTATAATAAGCCATGACAGACGGAGATTTATTCTCGGCATAGGATTGTACTGCGGAAATGACGCCTTCGACATCGTCATCGCGCTTGCTGCTTTTTATATATACGGTCAGTTTTGGCCAGTCTTTATCTATAATGAGCTTTATTTCCGGTGTATCAGCCATAGACTATGCTCCTCCCTCCAAAATTTTATACTTTTTTTCGAAAAATCATACCTTCGATGTCTGATCGGTCGATTTTGATGTCTGATCGGTAATAAAAAATGCAAATTATGGAATACATTTTTACCGATTAGACAAGAAAAATGACCGATTAGGCATGATCTGTTTAATCTGACAGACTTTTAAGAGATAATCGTACTATAACAGATCAGGAGCAGTCCGGAATGACTGACTCTAAGAAATAGGAGGAATTGGACATGAAGAATATAAAAACAGGAACAATATGCGCGATCATCAGCATGACATCGGTACTGGTAATGTTTATCTGGGGATTTGTAGAGGGATCGTACGAGCACAGCTGGCTGGCTGTTGCAGCAGGAGGTATCATCTCATGCGCTGTGCATATGATAAGAAGAGATATTGAGGACAGCGGGAATCCGGACAAGAAGGATGAGAGTAAGGAAGATAAGTAGGAGAAGCCATTATGGGAGAGACGGTAGTAAAGATAGATAATCTGGTGAAAAATTATAAGGAACTGAGGGCGCTGGATCATTTAAGTCTTACGATTGAAAAGGGCGAGATCTTCGGACTGCTCGGTCCCAACGGATCGGGTAAGACTACGACGATAAGCTGTCTTTTGTCATTGCTTGCATACAACGAAGGGACTATTGAACTTTTCGGTAAGCCGATGACTCCGACGAGTTATGACATAAAGGCGCGCATCGGTGTGATACTGCAGAACGTTGCCGTGTTTGATGAACTCAATGTATATGAGAACATAGACTGTTTCTGCGGTCTGTATATCAAGGATAAGGCCACGCGCAGGAAATACGTTGACGAAGCCATTGAATTCGTCGGGCTTAATGATTTTACCAGGTTTAAACCGAAGAAGTTATCCGGAGGACTGCTCAGGCGTCTTAACATTGCCTGTGGTATAGCTCATAAGCCTGAATTTATCATACTTGATGAGCCTACTGTGGCTGTAGATCCTCAGAGCCGCAATAAGATCCTGGAAGGTATAGAGGAACTTAACAGGAACGGTGCGACTGTGATTTATACAACGCATTACATGGAAGAAGTCGAGCAGATCTGTACCAGGATAGCGATCATGGATCACGGCAGGAAGATCGCAGAAGGAACGAGCGGCGAACTTAAGCGGCTTATCAAAAACACAGAGACGGTAAGCATAGAGATGGATGAGCCGGAGGGTACACTCCTGAATTCAATGAGTTCTCTTGCAAATGTATATGAAGTCAAGTGGGAAGCCGGTAAGCTTAAGATCTATCTTGCAGGTGGTGAGCATAATCTTCTCAATATAATGGATGCGCTGAAAACATCGGGCGTAAGTTTCGGACAGGTATACTCCGAACTTCCTACCCTTAATGATGTATTTCTTACCATAACGGGTAAGGAATTAAGGGATAAGGACTGACCGCAGGCAGAAAGGAGAGGCTTATGTTTTTGCATAACCTTAAATATGAGATAAAGATGAACTTAAGGGCTAAGGAAGTTATCATCTGGATGCTCCTGTTTCCATGCGTATTGAGCGTTCTGTATAAGGCGGCGTTCGGTAATATCTACGAAAACGGTGGGATAAAGACCGTTCCGGTGGCAGTGGTCGAGCATGAAAAGGATGATATGTTCCGCATCATGATGGGTGTGATGGGAGAGACCGAAACGACATATACGGAGAACGAGAGCAATG
>JAFSZZ010000117.1 GCA_017458765.1 Lachnospiraceae bacterium
CTCCTTCACCATAAGGACGGAGTGAGCGGGAACAGAAACGTTCACCTCCCGTGAAGTGTTGTACTTCTGGGTTTTTGATTCTGATTTTGACCATCCGTCCTGCACGGTCTGGGTTGCCTTAAAGCTGAGTGTTACCGACAGCTTTTCAATCAGCGGTATTGCTGTTTCCGAACCAACGGTGAGCCCCTCCTCAAAGGAATAGGAGGACGAATGGTTAACGGTGCTGCCGAGGGTCACAGACCCACCCTCTGAAATGTTGAACTTTGCATCAATCTTATCGACCCCATTATTTGTATACCTTGCGGCGCTCTTCCCGGGTTTCTCCACGTCTCCGACGGCAGTGGAAATATAGTTCCCACTGACGGATGAATCCGGCAGAATCGGCGAAACCTTAAAGTCAGAATAAGCAAGCACGAGATCACCCCCCATTGTATAAGATTCTCCCATCCTACTCCTTCCATGGCTCAAACACTGAAGCACTTTACCGCTTTTAACATTGTAGAAGGCAGGGGCAAAAACCTCACCTTTTTTTGCGCAATCTTTTATGGCATTAATATATTCATTCTCATGATCTGCAGTTGGACTATTTACCGCCAAAGCAGTCATCATCCACAGATCTCCGAGGGAATATCCGTCAAGATATTTGCTCCTTGTATTTATGAGATCCACATAGAATAGCTTTTCGGCGTCGACATTATTAGAGCTGACATTATAGTAGCATACACCGTCTATATCGTAGTGATCCGCGATGGGGTTCGGCTCCTTGCCATCCTGCGTATTCTGCGTATCGCCGGTTGCGGCTGTATCCGCATCCATATCGGCAGCTATACCCGTATCAATATCGAAAGCTGCAGTAGCATCAACATCAGCAGTTTCATCATCTCCCGAGTCGGGAGCTGTATCAGCATAGTCACCGGCAGATGCATCTAAGGCTGCATCGTCATTTAAATAGATATCAACATCACCGGCTATGCCTGTATCGTCTTCACCCGACTCATCTGCGATAACATCTTCCGGGCTCTCAGCATCCGGCAAAAAGGTATCCTCCTCGATTTCATCACTCAAGATAAGTTCATCCGCCGCAAATGCGGGCACCGCCTCCCCGATCGACGAAAAGGCAAGCACCATCGCCAGCAATGTGCCAATAAATCTTCTTGTCTTTTTTCTCATTGTAATTCCTCCTTGAATAATAGGTATTGCCTCTTCATGTGTCATAAGGCATGCTCCAAATAACATTTTTCCCTCATAATAGTAATAAACCGAGATATATTATATCACCGTTTTGTCACATAGTGCAAGATATGTTACGCGTTTTTTGGCAGTCAATGCTTACGCTTCATTTCTTTATACTTTTACTATAGCTTAACCGTATATCTTCACCATAACGGGTAACCTCTTTTAATACATAGCCTACAGCCTCATCCACTCCGGCTATTCCCGTCCCTTCAACAGGGGTTCTCGCATCTAATCCTCCGAATATCTTAGGTGCGATAAACATATCAACCCTGTCAACAAGACCGGCTCTTATAAGGCTGTAATTAAGGGTCCCTCCCCCTTCGACCAGAACACTGTCGATCCCCTGTCCGCCAAGGTAGTTCATAAGATAAGCAACGTCTACATGGCCGTTTTCCGAGGGCGTTTTTACAAGCTCGACTCCTGCCTTCTTTAATTCTTCCGTCTTATCAATACATGCATCCTCTTTGGGTCCGGAACCTTCTCTATGAGCAATATCTGTATCCGCTTCACAATATGCCACTATAGTTCTGTACTCCCCCGCCGTCTTTACTATATTGCTCCCAAGGGGGATACGAAGTCCCGAATCCGCTATTATCCTTATCGGGCTCTTAAGTCCTTCCAACCTAACATTGAGCATCGGATCATCCGCAAGCACAGTCCCTATGCCTGCCATTATGGCCATGTATCTGTGCCTCATCTTTTGCACTTCACTGCGAGACTCTTCACCCGTGATCCACTTGGATGCTCCCGCTTTCGTAGCTATCTTACCATCCATGGTCATGGCGTATTTAAGTACCACATAAGGCTGCTTCGTCGTTATGTATTTAAAGAAAACGGGATTGATGGCGTCACATTCATCCATAAGGAAGTCCTCAACCACTTCAATACCCGCTTCCCTGAGTATCTTAACCCCCTTACCCGCTACTAAAGGATTGGGGTCCCTCGACCCTATGACAACCTTCCCGATACCATTATCAATGATCGCCCCGGTGCAAGGAGGCTGCTTGCCATGATGGCAGCAGGGTTCAAGAGTCACATACAGGGTCGCTCCCTGCGCATCTTCTGTAAGTCCTGACAGGGCATCCCTTTCCGCATGAAGGTCTCCGTATCTTCTGTGATACCCCTCGCCAATGATTCTTCCATCCCTTACTATTACCGCCCCCACCATCGGATTGGGATTAGTAAATCCCTCACCCCTGTACGCAAGCTCGATTGCCCGTTTCATATACTTTTCTTCTTCCACGATACACCGCCTCACTTTTTTAATTATTTTAAACTTAAATCCTGTATTATTCTGCTGTACTATTCATAACAGGCTCAAAATAAGAATACCATGAAATACCCTTATTTGCCACAAAAGCCGCAGGTTATGCTGAAACCGGAACATTGTTCTTTCTGTTGGGGCAGCCATTTGTATACCCAAAAAAGAGCAGGGAATAAATCCCTGCTCCTTAAATTATAATCATATCTGCAACTGTTTAAAACAAGCTACCGGATAACTGCTTCCTTGAGTCCACGGGGCTCTTCATCCCTGAAAAGAAGATGGGCCCTGTTAAGGGCAAGAGCTATAACGTTGGTAAGGATCGTTGACGAGATCATCTCGCATACAGCATTGATACCTACAAACGCACATATAAAGACTATCACGTTCCTTCCGTCGATAAGGCCCTGAACATACTCGGTTTTTCCAAAGAGTAATACAAGTGATGACATAAAGAAAACGGTATTTAAAAATGCCGATGAGAATCCTGTTATTGCTGCACTTATGCCAAGCTTGCCGGTCTTTTTGTATAAGCCC
>JAFSZZ010000011.1 GCA_017458765.1 Lachnospiraceae bacterium
GCGCTTTTCGTGACCGCGCATTCCTTTACCGAATATCCTTTTCTTACGGAAAGGCTGCTTGAAGCCGCCAATGCATCGGCTTCAGGCTATACCCTGTCAAATGCTCTGTGCGTATTTGAGTTTTTCCCGATGCTTGTGCTTCAGATGATATCGGTCGGTGAGGAAATGGGCGATACTCCGAGAATGCTGATGCATGTCGCCGAGTATTACGAACGTGAAGCCCGCAGGGATGCAGCCAAACGCACGGCACGCAAGGAGCCGGTTTCCATCATCATTATGGCAGTGGTGGTCCTGTTCATACTTCTGTCAATGCTGCAGCCTGTGCTGCGTTTTTATGAGCTGGTGAAGACGTTATGAAACCCTCGATACATAAACAGGCAATAGTTGCTTTATTCTTACTCGGTATCACAGCCATGGCTGTGGTATTTGTTTATGCGCAAACAGTTAACATAACAAAAATGCTCATGGTAAAGAAGACCGGAGCAAGGGTGGAAAAAGCTTTAAACGATACCGCTCAGGTTTTACAGGAGAAGGTTCAGTCATCAAGTGAGGCGGCAGCCGAGGATGTATATTCGGTCATGCTCCTAAAGCTCAGGGATGAGGAAGGGGCTTCCGTAGAAACACTCAATACAGGCAGGAAGGCAGCGTATTACCGGCAGTTTATAGACAGGATGAATTCAATGTACGGTCCCAATATGCTGGTTGAAACACTTTCGGGATATCTTCCGGGAAGCGAAGAAGGCAGATATGAGATCGCATCCGAACCTAAGCCTGAGTTCGTGCTTGATTACGATGAGAGCAGCTGTTCCATCAGACAATGTGTTATAAGGGGAATAGTGATACGGTATATCGTCGGGGATACGGTAGTAAGTGAGAAGGACTGTACTTGTAATATCGCTGTATCAGACAGATCATTTTCCGATGAGAGCGCCAATTTCTATGATTACAGTCTGGTCGGAATGAAGGGGATATATATCACGGGTCAGACATCTTCCTTTGTGGGAAGCATGTTTGCGGGTACTCATGAATTCGAGGAAGGCCGTGAGGCGGAACTTGCTTTCGGAGAGAAGGATCCTTACGGCGGCATAAATATGCTGACCACTCAGGCTGCGGTATACGGTGACAGTATAGTCACATCGGGTGATATCAATCTTAAGGGTGCATTTGTGCTTTTCGGAAGTGAAGATGATGAGATATCGATATATGCAAATACGATAAATGATATCGAGAATTATCCGTCCAAAACAGAGTATAAGATAAACGGCAATACATTCCTGCGGGACGGTTCCGTGGAATTCACCAATGAAGAACACTATGAAGAGATAATAAACATGATAAGTTCCACGGCTGACGTCATTGATGATATCGAGATAGATTACAGGAGCCAGGATGATCCCGCATACACAGGAAAATACAGTAAAATAATCTCGAATGAGGATGTAACGCTTAACGGAGATTTTTCGGGTGTTATCATAACCGCGGGAAATGTGATCATAGAGAACGGCTGCAATGTGGAGGGACTGGTGATAGCGGGCGACAGGATATACATATACGGTAACAACAATATAGTATCCAGCCGTGAGATCGTAAATGCGATCACACAAGAGGAAGCCGCTGCTCCTTCGGGCACGGTATCCGCAAACGGATCAAGCCGAAGGATCCTGGATTACATCGGGGCCATGCCGGCTAAAGGTGTTATAATAGCGCCGTAAACCGATCGCAAAAAGTATATATTTTATGAAAAAGTCTTGAAAATTCAATCACGAGGTGATATTATCATAATTGACTTCATTTGTGACACATACCCATTAAGGAGGAAATCATGACATCTAATGTAAAGATCACTTTGTTCGGAGGTTTCGGTATATATAAGGACGATGAGCCGATCCTTGAGAATCTTGCAAACACCAGAAAGACCAAGCTTTTTTTATGCTATTTACTGCTTAATAAAGACAAGCCCATTTCACATAAGGAGTTATTCGAGCTTCTTTGGTCGGGGGAGGATTACGCCAATCCGGGAACGGCTCTTCGTACCCTGTTATACCGTTACAGGGCCATGATAGAAAGTACCGGGATCCAGGCTCTTGACAATTCGATCCTGAGCAGGAGAGGTGCGTATCAGTGGAATCCGGATCTTGATGTTTCCATAGATATTTATGATTTCGAAGAAATGTCGGAGAAGGCTATAAGCAGGATAGGCAATGACGAGAAGAAGGCTGAAATGCTTCGTCAGGCAATGCAGATGTATACAGGGAATCTCCTGCCTGATTCAAATGCGGAACATTGGGTGGTGCCAAAAGCGGTTGCTTTCAGGGATATGTATATCCGTGTTGCTTTGGAGTACATCCAGATACTTAAGGAGAAGAATGATTATTCGGCTATAATAAATGTCTGCAACGAAGTACAGGAGTACATCCCTGTTTCGTTGGAGATCGAAAACGAGATGAACATAGCCATGCAGAAGGGCCTTGAGAGTGAGGCTATGCGGGATGAATATAATATGTTCCGTTCTGCCGCAAAGGATATGGACCGGATGATCGGTGGCGTCCGTGAAGAAATGGAAACGGATTCATCCGAGAACACGGCATTTGTCTGTGAATATGATATGTTCAGAGAAGTATACAGGCTGCAGAGAAGGCTGCTCATGCGTACGGGCGAGACGATGTTCCTTACGATGGCCACATTACGCTCAAAGAACATTGATAAACATGAACCGCTTAAGAATGAACGTGCAATGTCGGCCCTGCTTGAGTGCTGTAAGCATGAACTCAGGATGGGAGACAGTGTCTGCCGTTATTCGGATGATCAGTATGCGATAATGTTCCCGGTGGATTCATATGAGAATGCGGTCAAGGTAATGGAGCGTGTCCGCATGAGTTTTTACAGGAAGAGTAATCTTAATGAATACATGCTGGTTTACAAGATATGCCCGCTTAAGAATTCAAAGGAATGATCTGTTAAGGAGAATTTATGGCTAAGAGTCGTAAACGTGTAGGCGTACTTATTGGCAGTGTTATCGCACCATATATAAGAAAGGCTCTCAGAGGCATGTATCAGGCTGCCAATGATCTGGGAGTGGATATTGTAGTATTTGCAGGTTCGCAGCTTACTTATAATTTCATGGATGGCGGTGAAATAGACAGGGACCATGACCTTATGAACGCCATAACAAGAGAGCATGTAAGCAGGAATGAACTTAACGGTATGATCATCATATACGGTTCGCATACGGTTGACATGAGTGCGGACGAGAGGACGAAACTGCTTGATTCGTACAGTGATATTCCGTACATACTGATCGAAGAATTTTCGGACAGGGATAATACGGGATATATCATAAACGATAATTATAACAGCATGCGCAAGGTGGTTGAACATCTTGTGACCTACCATGGTTATACGAGGCTTTTGTATGTCGGAGGCTGGGACGATAACCGGGAAGCGATGGAAAGGAAACGTGCTTTTGAGGATGTGCTCCTTGAAAATGATATACCTGTTAAGCCGGAGATGATGATAAACGGATTCTTCAGTGAAGACTGCGATGCTTATGTTGAAGAACTGCTCGACAGGAATGAGAAGCCCGAAGCGATAGTATGTGCCAACGATCTGATGGCTTATGCCGTATACAAGGTTTTAAACAGGCGCGGTATGAGTGTGGGAAATCCGAGGCTGAATGCCGATGCCGTGGCGGTGACCGGATATGACGATGATGTTCGTGCCTTATCGAGTGACCCGCCGTTAACTACGATCGGACAGGATTTTTACTACGAAGGATACAGATCGGTCGAGGATATCCTGGCTCTTATAAGGGATGGAATGATAGACGGAAGCATTGCACCAACAACGTTGTTAAGGCGTGCTTCATGCGGCTGCAGCTACGGCAAACAGCACAGATATCTCCCGATGAATGAAACCGAGCGCGCGCAGCCGGAGTTCTATGCCGTAAAAGTTGCGGAGCTTATGCGTGAAGAGATACTGATATCAAGTGTTAAGGATGAGATCGGTGACAAGATCTATGATATCCTTTACGAAGCGATATATAAGGACACACTGGTTATCGGCGGATATATAAAGGATACGATAAATGCGGACACTGTTGTGGAGCAGATCAGGGGACTTCTTGATTCTCCTTACGGCGTTTATGTTTCCCCGAATGCCCTTATGAACGCTTTCTCCGATTATATGTCGGCACTGATACATGACTCGGGCGATCAGAGAACGATGATCCTGCTTTCGGACATACTCGTAGAGGGTATGAAGTATCTGCAGAATCATATGTTCAACGAGGAAAATGTCCGGACCATAAAGTATGAGACGGAAGCATTGCAGTTATCCCTTATCTCAAGAAACATGAGTTTTGTTTTGGATGATGAACAGCAGATGTTCAGAGTGGCGCTTGAGAAGATGGACTATGCGGATAAATCGGATATCTATATTTATCTTTATGATGAACCGGTTACGCATACATACGGTATGGATGCGCTCCGTAAAGCGAAGCTGCATCTTGTCGCAAAGAAGACGGCTGATGATTGTATAGTAACTTATCAGCGTGACGAACGTCCGGGTATCGATTGCGAGAAGAACGAACTGTATTATGCGTCCGAAAATGAGGAAGATAAGAGCAGCAGATACTGTTTTGCCGACATACACCATATGGACAGGATATACGGAGTTATAGTGAGCCGTATGGACGGAGATGATGTGATGTATGCATCACTGCTGGCAATGCATATAGGAATGATCCTGTCGTTTCTGGATCATCCCTGATCGGTATTTCCTGCCACATTTCCTTTAAACAGGAGTTTCAGTAAGATCGGTGTGGCAATGCTTGATACGATTATGAGAAGGATGACACTTGTAAAATAAACCGGTTTTAACAGTCCTACGGACAATCCCTTCTGGGAAACTATCAGGGCGACCTCGCCTCTGGTCATCATACCGACACCTATTTTAAGACTATCGTTTGTGGAGAATCTGCATAATCTTGCAACAGTTCCACAGGCGATTATTTTTGTTATAAGAGCTACTATGACAAAGGCGATGGAGAACCACAGTATGTTTGCGGAGAAATCGTCTATGTCGGTCTTCAGTCCTATACTTGCGAAGAATATAGGGCCGAACATCATATAGGAGTTTATATCCATCTTCTCCGCGATATAGTCGGAATCCTTTATTGAACAGAGTATAATGCCGGCAAAATAAGCACCGGTTATATCAGCTATACCGAAGAAATGCTCGGCTATGTATGCGAATGCAAAACAGTAGGCCAGTCCCGCGATGGGTATTCGTCTCGTGTGAGGCCATCTCTTATCGACGCGTTTGAATACATGATAAGACAGGATACCTACAATGAATGTGAACAAGAAGAACAGCAGTGTCTTCAGTATGACTGTTCCGACATTTGAATCGGGAGTCCTCATTCCGACAACAAAGGTGAGAACAACGATTCCTATAACATCATCTATGATGGCTGCGGCCACGATCGTAGTTCCGATCCTGCTCTTTAAGTAACCCAGTTCTTTAAGCGTCTCAACAGTTATGCTCACGGAGGTCGCGGTCATGATGACACCGATGAACAATGATGTAACAAAGGAAGGATCCCCTATGGGATTAAAGCCGTAGAAGCACATATGGAGCAGACATCCGCCGCCAAGCGGAACGAAAACACCCGCAGCGGCAATAAGACAGGCAACGGGGCCGGTCTTTAACAGTTCCTTAAGGTCGGTCCCCAGTCCTGCGGAGAACATAAGGAGCACAACACCGATCTCGGCCATCTGGGACAGAAAATCTGTCGGAGCTACGAGACCTAAAATGCTCGGACCAACGATCAGGCCGGCGATTATCTCGCCTACTACCTGCGGCGCTTTGAACTTTCTTGCAAGGATACCGAATATTTTTGCAAATATGATGATTATTGCCAGACTCTTGAATATTTCATATGCTTCCATACATACCACCATTACCGATCTGTAAGTTGCGGACAATTTTTGTTATTACGAAAGATTATAGTGATATGATGTGTTTTGTTCAATGTAAGAAGTGACGATTTTTAAATGCCCGGACAGCTTTTTTTTATTAGTTTTTGGCGTAAACTTTTGCACTTTAATTGCATGGAGCGTAAAACTATGATAAACTAAATCTATCATTTCCGAAAGGGGTCCGTTTAATGGGTACTTATGACGGCTTCAGTGATATACAGATAGATCTGCTCAAAGAGATCGGAAATATCGGTTCCGGTAACGCATGTACAGCACTTGCAATGCTTCTGAACACATTTGTAGACATGTCGGTTCCAAGCATCCGTTTTTTGGATTTCGAATCAGTCAAGGAATTTCTGGGCGGCGAGAACAGTGAGGTATTGGGCATCAGGATAGGTGTCAAGGAGGATCTTACCGGCATGATGTTCAATATCGTTAAGAAGCCCTTCGCCGAGAGGATCATAAATACATTCTATCCCAAGGAGTTGAATACGCTTGCAGATCTGAACGATATGGATCTGTCGGTGCTTTCCGAAATGGGTAACATTACGTCGGGTGCTTACGCCAATGCGATAGCGGCGTTATCCGGCATGAAGGTTGACATAATACCTCCCGAATATCATGTGAATACAGTCGGTGAGATACTTGAGATACCGCTTAAGGAATATGCGGAGGTGGGAGATAAAATACTGGTGATCGATGAGCAGTTCATCATGGGTGAGGAGAAGATGACGAGTCATATGCTGCTTATCCTTGACGGAGCATCGCTTCAGAAGCTTTTTGAGAGACTTGGCATCGCAAATATGTAGTTTGCAGTGTGCTTTGCAGGTCTTTGATTTAGACAGATAATGAGGGAAATGAAATGAATCCTAAGATAAGGACCGAGGCTGTGGATCATCTGTTTGATGCGATACTGCAGCTTAGGGATAAGGAAGAATGCTATATTTTCTTTGAGGATATATGCACTATAAATGAGATTATATCCCTGTCGCAGCGCTTTGAGGTTGCAACGATGTTAAGAGAGAAGAAGACCTACCTTGAGATAGCCGAGAAGACGGGAGCTTCAACAGCTACCATAAGTCGTGTGAACAGGTCATTAAATTACGGAAACGACGGATACGACATGGTACTGGGAAGACTTAAGGAGAAGGATGAGGATACCGAATGATCACAGAGCAACTCTTGAGTTGCTCTTTTTGTAGCAAAAGACCGACAGCGAAAAGGACATATATATGAGTAATGCTATAGAAATGCTGAATGACAGACAGAGAGAGGCCGCCCTGTGTACCGAGGGGCCTCTTCTTATACTTGCGGGAGCAGGATCGGGGAAGACCAGGGTGATAACAAACCGCATCGCATATCTTATAGAGGATTGTGATGTGAACCCGTGGAATATCCTTGCGATAACCTTTACCAATAAGGCAGCAGGGGAAATGCGCCAGCGTGTCGATGATATGGTCGGATACGGTTCCGAGAGTATATGGGTCGCAACCTTCCACAGCACCTGTGTCAGGATACTGAGAAGGTATATCGACAGGATCGGATATGATAATAATTTTACGATCTACGATACGGACGATCAGAAGACCGTAATGAAGGGTATATGCAAACGCCTGATGATCGATACAAAACAGATGCCGGAGAGAGCTTTTCTGTCATCGATATCGCATGCAAAGGATGAGATGGTGACACCCTCAGACATGATGCTTGATGCGATGAACGATTTCGGTATGCAGCAGGTGGCAAAAGTTTATGCGGAATATGAGAAGGAATTAAAGAAGAGTAATGCGCTTGATTTTGACGATCTTCTCTTAAGAACAGTGGAGCTGTTCAAGGCATGGCCGGATGTCCTTGACGGCTATCAGGAACGGTTTAAGTACATTATGGTGGATGAATATCAGGATACCAACACTGTTCAGTTCGAGCTTATAAGGCTGCTTGCTTCAAAATACAGAAATATCTGTGTTGTAGGTGACGATGACCAGTCTATCTACAAATTCAGGGGCGCAAATATAAGGAATATCCTTGATTTTGAGAAGGTCTATCCTGATGCGAAGATTGTAAAGCTTGAGCAGAATTACCGTTCCACGCAGAATATCTTAGATGCGGCGAACTCGGTGATAAGCAATAACAAGGGCCGGAAAGACAAGGCGCTGTGGACCGATAAGGGAGACGGCA
Source organism: Lachnospiraceae bacterium (assembly GCA_017458765.1). Lineage (GTDB taxonomy): Bacteria > Bacillota > Clostridia > Lachnospirales > Lachnospiraceae > UBA2868. The sequence goes on from JAFSZZ010000011.1 coordinate 8,157, forward strand.
GCAGGATACATTTCAGACAGTGCGAATCCGGATTTGAGGAAGCGGAATATGTAGTGGATACCATAATCAAGGGTAAGCGCGACGGGAAATATGATTACAGGGACTGCGCCGTGCTGTATCGTACCAATGCACAGGCGAGACTGCTTGAAGAGCAGCTTATCTTAAACGGTATACCTTATGATGTGGTTGGCGGTGTCAATTTCTATGCAAGACGTGAGATAAAGGATATCCTCGCGTATCTTAAGACCATAGATAACGCAAGGGATGATGTTGCTGTCAAGCGTATAATAAATGTACCCAAACGCGGCATCGGAGCAACGACGATAAACAGGGTACAGGAATACGCAAATAATAATGATATAACATTTTATGAAGCATTAAAAGAGGCGGAAAATATACCGTCTGTAGGTAAGAACTCAGCCAAGCTTAAGCCTTTTGTGGACATGATACAGGTATTCAGGAGTAAGCTCCCGTATATTACTCTTGAAGAACTGGTCCAGGATATACTTGATACGACCGAATATATAGAAAAAATGGAAGTGGACGATAAGGAGGATGCGAAGCAGCGTGAGGAGAATATCGACGAACTCATAAATAAGGTTGTGGCTTATGAGGACGATCACGCCGATGAGGAAGAAGACGAAGCGACGCTTTCCGGTTTTCTTGAGGAAGTGGCGCTGGTTGCTGATATAGACAATGTGAACACGGACAGTAATAAGGTATTGCTCATGACACTTCACAGTGCCAAGGGGCTCGAATTCCCGCATGTCTTCATAACCGGTCTTGAGGATGGTCTTTTCCCCGGTTTCATGAGTATATCAAGCGATGATCCTTCCGATATGGAAGAGGAGAGAAGGCTCTGCTATGTGGGAATAACGAGGGCGATGGAAGAACTTACGATAACCTGTGCAAGGCAGAGGATGATAAGGGGTGAGACGCAGTATAATGCGCCTTCGCGTTTTGTAAGGGAGATCCCTCAGGAACTCATGGATTTTAAGGTTCCCGGAGTGAAACTGAGGATGAGCGATCGTGTCGATCCTTCGGACGAAGGATATACAAGGGAAGTGTTTTCGCGAAAGCCGTATGCCGGGATACCGACACAGGCAAGCGTAAAACCCGCTGCCCTGTCCCCCGTGAACAGGAATGCAAATGTCAAGCCGTTTATCGCATCGGCTGACAGGACTGCATCCTCAACCGTCGGCCAGGCAGGAGGCGGGAGGCCGTTAAGTCTTTCAAACGGGTTTGTGAAAAAAACAGCCAAACCTGCGATCTCACTCGGTAAGGACATAAGCACCCCGGGAGTCCCTGATTATGAGGTGGGTGATACCGTAAGGCATGTTAAATTCGGGGAAGGTGTTGTAAAGAACATAGAAAAGGGTACAAGGGATTACGAGGTCACTGTAGATTTTAAGGGCTTTGGTGTTAAGAAGATGTTTGCTGCTTTTGCCAAACTGAAGAAGGTTTGATAAAAGCGCGGATCATAAGTTTTTAGCTAATCCTTGTTACATACGGCAAAATATAGTATACTGTAATAGGATTTTATATCGTCTGCGGATAACCGACAGATATGACAATTTTTAAGGAGCGGGGTGTGAATACTATGAATCTGGATAATCTGAACGAGCTGGTTAATACGGTTAAGGCATCGGAAGCCATGGGTAAGGCCAACGAGATATTGAATGTTGTCAAGGCCGGGGAAATACTCAAGAAGAAGGAAGAAGAGGAGAAGAAGACAAATATCGTCCTCATTGTTTGTACGATCCTTGTTTCCGCAGTTGCCATAGCAGCTATAATCTACGGCTTATACTGTTACTTTACGCCGGATTACCTTGATGATTTTGACGATGATTATGATGATGAGTTCGAGGATGAATTCGACGACGATTTCTTCGAAAATGAAGAAGATTAATAAATAAGTTTAACAATTGCCCAGACGATACAGTAGCATACAGGTTGATGTATTATGTAAATCAGTAGGCTTTTTGTACCAAGCCGTGTAAGGAACGGGATCCTGTATGTCAGAAGTGTACGGATGCGGTCGATCTTAAAGAGTATTCTGCCGAGATGATAACCAAATATATACATGAAGATCCATGGAAGGACGGGGAAATAATCCGACGACCGGAAGTCTGAGGGAGGGAAACCAAGCGGTGCAAAGGCCGGATACTTATACAGGTTTTCAGGCAGGCGCGTGATGATATGCGAACGTGATCCTATGTAGCCGTTTGGAAAATGTCTGGTAAGAGCAAACAGAATAAGGCAGATGAAAATCATAATGATATCTGAATTTCCGGCAGAAGCGCGATCGTTCCTGCCGGATCTTTTTATATCTATAATATTTGCTAAATTGTCATAGGGGATGGTGAACAGCGTTGCGATGCCCATAAAGGTAAGTATACCGTAATATATGGTTTCATTCGGCATAAAGATGAGCGTCACGAAAGTTATGGCGGTTCCGAGCGCGATCAGGATCAGCCCGCGTTTTAGGGCATGCTTTTTTCCAAAAGGCCAGACGATCCCGGATATTATGATAAACGATATGCAGATCGACTGCTGCCACAGAAACGTAACCTTTGACATGAGCCAGTCATGGTTTTTCATAAAGATGATGAAGTAGTCGTAGCTTGCGTGATAAAGCACCATGCTTATCATCGTGATGCCGCGGTAAGCATCCAGTATATGAAAACGCTTTGATCCGGTATTTTCTTTCATGGTCATCCTCCGATAAAACAGCAGCCATCTTTTGATGACTGCTGTTTTGATCCTGATGAATATGCGGATAAAGGATCCGTTATCTTACATGCAGGTATAACCGCCGTCTACGGGAAGTGCGATTCCGGTAACATATGAAGAGTTAGGCGAAGATAAGAATACTACAGCGGTATCAAGTTCACCTTCATTACCGTAGCGCTCAAGAGGTATCATGGTCTTGGCGTTCTGCTGGAAGAAGTCACTGTTAAGAGTTTCTGTCGTAAGAGGTGTGTAGAAGTAACCGGGACAGATCGCATTTACCGTGATCTTGTATTTGCCCCACTCTGCGGCGAGAGCCCTTGTAAGGTTTACAACTCCGCCCTTGGCTGCATGGTACGGTGCCGATCCTGCTATCTTGTTTCCTACAAGACCGTACATGGAAGCGATGTTGATTATACGTCCGTATTTTGCGGGGATCATAGCCTGGTTTGCAACCGCACGTGCGAACTTGAATGTACCGAACAGATCCACATCGAATTCCTTCTGGAACTGCTCGTCCGTTATATTTTCAGCATGGTCTACAGCGCCTGTGCCGGCATTGTTAATAAGGATATCCACACGGCCGAATTTTTCCATAACCTGCTTAACTGTTGCTTCTATCTGCTCCGTATTTGTAATGTCACACTGGATGGGAAGCGTCTCGACACCATGTTCCTCGGCTATTTCCTTGCAAACCTGATCGAGCATGTCTTTTCTGCGTGCTATGGCTACGATCTTGCAGCCCTGATTGGCAAGGGCATGAGCCATCTGAACACCAAGTCCCGAAGAACATCCGGTAACTATGGCGACATTTCCCGTGATTTCAAAAATTCTTTTAAACATAATCTGTAAACCTGCCTTTCTGAATAATATAGCCGGTGAATATTTCGCCGGCATCTGCATCCTGATAATACATACAGATATATATAACTATAATTAGACAAACTTGTCAAGTTGCATGGGATCGGCGTACAGCGAATGTGCATATATCATATCGCGCGGAACTATGATATGATTCATATCAGAAAATACGTAAGGAGCCCTGTATGAAAAAAGGACAGATGTACACAGGCACAGTGACAGATGTGCGTTTTCCCAATAAAGGAATCGTTGAAGTTGACGTGAGTGAACCTGATGACACAAATGCAGATGGGACCGGTAAGAGTGAGATATGCATTGTTAAAAATGTTGTGAAGGGACAGAGGATTTCCTTTATCGTTAATAAGAAGAAGGGCGGAAAATGTGAAGGGCGTCTGGTTGAAGTTCTGAAAAGGTCGTCTGATGAGATAGATCCGCAATGCAGATATTTTGGTATCTGCGGCGGATGTACATATTCAAATCTTCCGTATGATAAGCAGCTCATGCTTAAGGAAGAACAGGTTAAGTCACTGCTCAGGCCTGTCATTACGGATCTTGATGACATTTTCGAAGGGATAAAGGGAAGCCCGGTACAGTTTGAATACCGTAATAAGATGGAATTTTCTTTCGGTGATTCCAGCAAGGGAGGAGAACTCGAACTGGGTTTACATAAAAGAGGAAGCTTTTATGATATCCTGTCCGTAAGAGATTGCAGGATAGTTGACGAAGATTACAGACTCATATTGGAAGAGACACTTGCATATTTCAGAGGCAAGGATACGCCGTATTATCACAAGATCTCACATGAGGGCTGGTTAAGGCATCTTCTTGTGCGAAAGGCGGTAAAGACCGGAGAGATACTGGTGGATCTTGTGACTACGTCACAGACACCGGTTGATACCATATGTACGGAGGTTTCCATTATTGATGACTGGAAGAATGTTATGTTAACCATTGAGAACTCCGGGAAACTAAAGGGAAGATTTGCAGGTATTTTGCATACAACAAATGATTCGCTGTCCGATACTATAATGAACGATAAAACGGACATTTTGTACGGGAAGGATCATTTCTATGAAGAACTGCTCGGACTTAAATTTAAGATATCTCCTTTCTCATTTTTCCAGACCAACTCATTGTCGGCCGAGGTCCTGTATGATACGGCAAGGGAATACATCCTCTCTGCTACGGCACAGGGTAATGTGAATAATGAGAATGATCCGGTCACGGGTGAATGCAGTTTACATAATGCCGGCACAGAGGATGAAGTATCGGATCCGGATGGCAGTAGTTTACATAACACAAACAGAGGCGTGATCTACGATCTCTACAGCGGGACCGGTACGATAGCCCAGCTCCTTGCGCCGGTAGCTGATAAGGTTGTCGGGGTGGAGATGGTGGAAGAAGCAGTTGAAGCGGCGAGGGAGAATGCAAGGCTAAATGGTTTACATAACTGTGAATTCGTTGCAGGTGATGTTCTTAAGGTACTCGACGGGATAGAGGATAAACCCGATATGATCGTTCTTGATCCTCCCCGTGACGGAGTCAATCCCAAGGCGCTTAAGAAGATAATAAATTATGGTGTGGACAACATACTTTATATCTCATGTAAGCCCACATCTCTTGCCCGTGATCTTGAGATGCTTACAGCCTGCGGTTATAAACCGGTAAGGATATGCGCCATTGACCAGTTCCCCGCGACTGTGCATGTGGAGACTGTTGTCTGTCTTTCCAAGGGAGATGTCAAGTCAAAGAAAATCCGTGTGGAGTTCAGTCTGGAGGATATGGATACGGACGGATTCAAGCAGGGCGCGACCTATAATGCGATCAGGGAATGGATCAAAGCGAAGTACGGATACCGCGTGACAAACCTGAATATCGCACAGGTAAAGCAGAAACATGGGATCATTGAACGTGAGAATTACAATAAGCCAAAGTCACCGGACAGTAAACAGCCTGGATGCCCGGAGGAAAAAGTGAAAGCAATAGAGGATGCCATGAGGCATTTTCAGATGATATGAGTAGCCGAAAAAGCTTGCAGAGTATACATAAGCGTCGCAAAACACAATAGACCTTTAAGATGCCCATGAGTAAAAATCTTATGGGCATTATTTGATAAATGCGAATCCATATTGACAAAAAAGATATCTTCGCCTATTATAGCTAATAGGATTAGCCTATAGAGGAATTAGAATAGCCTATGCAAAACGGACTGAACAAAAACAAGATATTGGATGCTGCAGTTGAATTGGTTGATGAGCAGGGAGCGAAGTCGCTTACAATAAAAAACATTGCAGATAAGCTGAGTATAAAATCCCCATCCGTTTATAAGCATTTTGCTGGCGGTCTTGATGAGATTACTACAGAGCTTATGCTCTATGGCTGGAAGCTTATGGAGAGAGTGGTGAAGGATTCAGCCGTAGGAAGATCGGAGGATGAAGCTGTCATTGCGATATGCAGAAGTTACAGAAAGTTCACATGCGATCATAAAGGGCTTTACGAGATCATGCAGTGGTACAACATGTATCAGTCAGAGGAACATATGAAGGCCACAGAAGGGATGATAAATGTGA
>JAFSZZ010000118.1 GCA_017458765.1 Lachnospiraceae bacterium
ATAATGAACCGGTCGAACAATAATACAGAACCCGGGGTAATTCCCGGGTTCTGTATTTGATAACGTGCGCGAGAGGATTCGAACCCCCGACCTTCTGGTCCGTAGCCAGACGCTCTATCCAGCTGAGCTACGCGCACATTTTACTGTCATCATATGCCGGTCTAAAAACAGACCTGTTCATTTGCGACTTATGAAATATATCATACAATGACAGTAAAGTCAAGGAGAATAAAACCTGTTGTACGGTTGAAGTAAAAATCACAAACGGATCTTTTCCGAGAGGCCTTTGATGTTATCGGAAATTCTGCCTACTAATATTCTGCCCGTATTTCCTTACCGTACCGGCGTGCTGTAAGAGTATGGTCATACGCATCTTTATTGACGATCGTGATCATGCCTGTGAAATCTTTTGCGCTTCCCGCCGTAAGAATGGGAAGGCCGGACGGAAGTGCGGAAACTTTCGAGCTGTCATTCACATCCAATGCCTTGATCGTAAGCGTACCCTTCACATCCGTTACGGTCACTTTAGACAATAAGGCTTGCCGCGCCGGATCATAATCAAGGATCAGTGTCGTATCATTAACGACGTTCTTGATCACTGCCGTATCCGTCTCACCGGCTGAAGACAGGTATAGGACTCCTTTGTTGCCTCCTTTGTTGAGTTCTTCAATGCCGGATACCTTACCCATGACTTTCAGGGTCTTTCCGGTCCACACGGATAACTCGCTAAATGTCGTGATATCCCCATATACAACGAGATCATCATACACAAATAGTTTGGTTGTCTTTGTTCCGGAGATATTTTCAATGCCATAGACCCCATCGTCAAGATTACCAATTTCTACGTTAACGCCCGGTCCTCCCGAAATGCTTACAAAAGGGCTGAAAGTTGTATTAATTATATTCACACCCAGCTTCGCATTGATCGCAAATGTTGTCACCCCACTACTTTCGAGTTCCACATCCCTCAATGTCAAAGAAAACGTCGGTGTAAGCGATTTGATCTTCGGGAGCGTGAGCTTTCTTCTCGTGCCGGGGGTATCACTCTCGATCCGAAGATCATCGATCTTTGTCGGAAGCGTAAACTTTGTGGGTGCAAGGTCTGTATGAAGTTCAATTGTGTTGTTCTTATCCGGACTAAGATTCTCAAACGCCTTCTCAAAGTTAGGGTAATTCTTCGAAACACCGCCAATAGTCAGGGTCAGCGCACCCGCATACTCCGCCCGGATTTCTTTCCCATACCTGTATGCTTTAAGAGCATGGGTATCCACATCTTTATTAGCGATCGTGATCTTATCCGTGAAATCTTTGGCACTGCCAGCCGTAAGGATGGGGAGTCCGGAAGGAAGCGCGGAAACAACCGAGCTGTTATTAACATCCACCAACTTAACCGTAAGCGCACCTGTCACATCCGTTACGGTCGCCTTGGATAATAAAGATAGCTTCGCAGGGTCATAATCAAGGATCAGCATAGCGGTACCGACGGTTTTGATCGCGGCCGTATCTGTCTCACCGGCTGAAGCCAGCCAAAGATCACCATCGAGTTTTTCAATGCCGGATACCTTGCCCATGACTATCAAGGTACTGCCTGGATACACAAATAAATAGCCAAATGTCGCGACATCCTTATATACAACGATGTCATCGCTCACATAAAGATTGGAGCTCTTTGTACCGGAAAGCTTATCAATGCCATAGGTGCCCGCATTGAGGTTTACAGAAACATCTGCTGCGGCTGAGATGTTCACAAACGGAGCAAAAGAGGTATCAGATAAGCGCAGATCCTTCTTAGCGTTGATCGTAAAGGATGTCACATCGTTGCTTTTGATATTCACATCCTGCAGTTCCAAAGAAAATTTCGGTGTAAGCGATTTGATCTTCGAAAGCGTGATCGTTCTTCTTGTCCCAACGGTATCACTCTTGATCGTAAGCTTTTCGATCTTTGTCGGGAACGTGAACTTTGCAGGCGCAAGGTCTGTATGAAGATTGATCGTGTTGTCACCGGTTGCACTGAGATTCTCAAACGCCTTCTCAAAGTTCGGGTAATCTTTAGATCCACTGTCCGTAGTCAGGGTCAGTGCACCTTCAAATTCTGCGCGTATTTCCTTGTTGTATTTGTATGCTTTAAGAGAATGACCGCCGGTATCCGAATTATATATCTTAACATTATTGGCGAAATCCGTCTTGCCACCCGCGTGGAGTAAGGTAATTCCTGACGGAAGATCAGCGAGTTTCGTAGATCCGTTATTCCACACCTTGATGTGGAGTTTCTCTGTAACGTCCGTTATGATCACTTTTGACGCAAGCACCTGGTCAGAGGGCCAATAATCGAGCACAAGCCAGGCATTTTCGACAGTATTTATTACAGCGGTATATGGCGAAGTATTCAATGCATCCTGATAAAGTGTTCCTCCTACTCCGGTAAGCTTACCGATCCCCGATATGTTGCCTTCCACCGTGAGTGTCTTTCCATTATAGATATTTACAGTTCCGAAGTTCGCCAGTTCTTTCACAGAAACATTGTCTAAAACGTGAAGTGATGAGCTGTTTGTTCCGGAGATCCTGCCGACTTCGTAAGCAGGATGAGCAATGTAAAGATTGCTGTTTGCGCCTACAGAGATATTCGCGACAGGCGTAAAAGATACGTCTGCCAATATAATGTCTTTTTTTGCTTTTATCGCTAACGATGTCGCACCGCTGCTCACGATATCAACATAATGAAGATACAGCTGATACGAGGCCGTGAGTGAAGTGACCTTCGGGAGCGTGATCGTTCTTACAACGCCTAGACCATCTATCGTGAGCGATTTCATCTTTTTGGTCGGAAGAGCGAATTTCGCCGGTGCAAGATCCGTATAAAGGATCAGGCGGTTCTCTTCGTCACTAAGATTCTCAAACGCCTTTTCAAAGCTCGGATAGGGAGTGCCGTTCAGCGTCATTGCATTCGCAAATTCCGCACGGATTTCTTTCCCGTAGCGGAATGCTGTAAGGACATGTCCGTCTGTATCTGTATTCTCGATCGTGACCTGATCCGTGAAAATCGTTTTGCCGCCTGCCGTGAGGACGGGAAGACCTGAAGGAAGTGCTACGCTCGCCTCGGTTTCTTCATCCACTGCCGCAATCTTAAGCGAGCTGTTTACTTCCGTTACGGTCACTTTCGATCGCAGGGCTTTTTCCGACTTATTATATTCAAGGATCAGCTTTCCATTCTCGACCTGATCGATCACAGCCGTATCCGTCTCACCGTCTGAAGTCAGGTGAACAGTACCTAAAAGCGTTCCGATCCCGGATACCTTGCCGGATATCTTCAGCACATCGGTGTCTGTTTCCGTCCATATTCTTGCAAAAGTTGCCACTTCTTTTACAGAGACCGTATCCTTTACCCATAGTTCGGATGTCTTTGTGCCACTGATCTTATCGATGCCGCTGGCATCATCGGAAAGTTTCAGTTTATGACCTGCGGTAACCGAAAGGTTCGCCCTGGGATCGAACATGACATTCTTAAGTTCAAGATCCTTCTTAGCGTTTACCGCAAATGTTGTCACGCCGCTGCTTAAGATGTCCACGTTTTCAACTGTCAGATCAAAGTCGGGCGAAAGCGACTTGATCTTCGGAAGAGTGAGTGTCTTTTTATATACATCTTTACTCTTGATCGTAAGTTCCCGGATATTTGTCGGGAGAGTGAATTTTGCAGGTGCAAAGTCAGAATTGAGCACAATCGTGTTATCATCGGTTGCGCTTAAATATTTGAATGCTTCCTCAAAACTTGAATAATCGTCTTTCTTTACGCCGTTAACATAAAGAGTCAGAGGATCTGAAGGATCCCCTAATTCAAAGTCCTCGGTTTTTTCCGAGTCCGAAAGGTCAGAACCTGCCGGCTCCTCATCTGCTTCCGAAAACTCCTGTCCCTCGTTGATCTCGGGAATATATTCCCGCACGCTATCCTCGGAAAGAACAAGTTCCGTGAGCGGATCCGGGAATGCAGCATCCATGAAGCCGGTCGTTAAGATATCTTCTTCCGGAGGGTCTTCCTCCAAAACGATCGATCCTTCGGAATCGGACCCGTCATCCTGCGGGATGATCTCCTCTATTTCTTCTTCCTGCTCCGGAATTTCAATCTCCTGTTCGGCCTGAACTTCCGTCATGTCATCGGAAGACGCAAATACAGGCACTGCATTCAGGTTACCAAGAATAAGTGTGATCGATAAAACAAAAGCCAGTAATCTCTTCATCATTTCTCCCTTTCCTGCTGCCTGATCAAACCGGACGAATTGTCCGCATGGTACATACAGAACAGCATATCAACTTGCTGTACAAATCAATATATATAGTTTAACATATTATAGTTTATTTGCGTATCCACAGAAATGATGATATTGTACTGAAATCCCCCCAAAATATAATACATTGGTGCGGGCTCCTGTTGATCGGCGGGATCGTTAAAAATACCACTTAACAAGGCGGTCGCCTTCATAGCACAGTTTTAACATGAAGAATTCATTGTCTGTCCGCAGCCGTTTCAGGAAGATACGGTCGCCCTCCCAGAGTTCAAGGGAAGGAACGGTATCTATGTCGACCCATTTGAGGACGCCTTCGGTGCAGGGAGTACGGATCCCGTTTATTACGGGCGTAAGGCTTCCGTCCGGTTCTTCACACAGATCGCCGGTAAAGGCATCGGCGGTGTAGAGGAACATATACTCGGTTTCATATATGTCCGATATAAAGGTCACTATGCTCCTCAGCCTGTAGGATGTAAGGGAAAGTCCGGTCTCCTCATAAACCTCGCGGAGCAGACATTCGCCGGGGCTCTCCTTGTCTTCGAATTTGCCGCCTATACCAAGCCATTTTCCCTTACTCTGATCGTTATCCTTCTTAGTACGATGAAGCATGAGATATCGTCCGTTATTCTCGATATAACACAGAGTCGTATTTTTCATTTTTGTTGATTTCCTGTATGTATCTGTTATTACATTAATAATACATTCAAATTTTCTGTATGTAAATTCTCAATAGTATAAACATAAAGCGATCCCGTGCCGATATATATGATAAGCCTTATTATCCGGCTTTGTAACTTATCAACTGCCAGGTTTGGAAAAGGATTTTCCAATCAGAATTCAAAGGAGGAATGACTATGGCAATGAGCACATCAGCAGTGGGAAACACTGCGGCCCCTTATCAGACCGGTGAACCGTCCGGGGTTTCTTCGAAGAAAAATGAATACGGGAGAACCATAGGCGAACCCAAGCTGTCGGATGAAGGAAAAAAGTATTACGATGAGCTTAAGAAGAAATTCGGCGGTTATGATTTTATCCTTGTAAGCAAGGACCAGATCGAGAGCGCCAAATCCCAGGCTGCAAGGTATGCCAATCCCAATAAGCCGGTTGTACTGATCGATGAGGAAAAGATCGAGAAGATGGCAACCGACAAGGACTATCGGGAGAAGTATGAATCGGTCATCTCGGGTGCATCTTCGCAGCTGTCGAAGATGAAGGATCAGCTTATGGCATCGGGAGCTGATTTCAAAGGCTTCGGTATGCAGGTAAACGATGGCGGGACTGCAAGCTTCTTCGCGGTTGTCGGGAAGTCGCAGGAAGCGCAGGCAAAACGTATCGAGACTAAGCGTGCGGAAGCGAGGGCGGCGCATAAAGCCGCCGACAAGAAGGCTGCGGCCAAACGGGCCGAGAAGAAGCGGGCAGAGAAACGGGAAGCCGAAAAACTCAAGGAAAAACAGCTTGAGGAAAGAAAGGCTGACGATACCGCAAAGGATGTAACGGAAGAGTTTGATGAGAACGATCCCCGTTTCCGGGAGGCTCTCGGAAGGATATGGGATGAAAACACCGTTACGATCTCGGCATCAAGCGTTGACGAGCTTATAACAAAACTCGGGGACTATGTTCAGAACGAGAGGATGAACAGTATTCAGACTCCTGAGGAAGCGCTGGTCGGGCAGCATATTGATTTTAAGGGTTAAGCATATTAAAAAAGACAGGCTGTGCTGACAATAACACAGCCTGTCTTTTTGAACGGTTGAGGCCGGTAAATGCCTTTACCGGCTATCAGATGAGAGAAGATTCTTCAAGGGAGCGGTATAAGGCTTCGCATCCCTCCAGGATATCGTTGTACGCACTTTCAAACCTGTGGGTATACCATGGATCTGAAATATCTCTGGGATGATCGGAATAATCAAGCAGCCGCTTTACCTTGTTATCGGGATCGCCGCCAAGTATCCGCAGCATTGAGTGGATGTTTCTCTGTTCCATGCCGATGATAAGATCGTATTTATTGTAATCGCTGCGGGTAAGCTGTGTTGCCTGCTTGCCCGAAACATCAGTGATCCCATGTCTTGCAAGTTCCTGTCTGGCAGGAGGATATACGGGGTTACCCACACCGTTCCAGATCTCTTCATCGGAAGTACCTGCCGATGCTATATAGAACTTATCGGAAGTTCCTTTCTTTTTAACCATATCCTTCATTACGAATTCAGCCATGGGCGAGCGGCAGATATTGCCCAGGCATACAAATAATATCCTTACCATATCGTTCTCCTTGTTTTTCATGATTATAACAAAGGGATTTTCTGTTTTCTACAGAAATTTTTAACAGAAAACTTCCGAAAAACTTATTTTTGGATGTTTACAGCGGTTTTTATATGTGGTAAACTTCGCATTGTAGTTCCCATGAGGGAGTAGCGAGCGTATATCGTAACAAGTCAACATACCGGCCGAAATGGTCTGGCTTGTTTTAAATTGCGAGACTCATGTATAGTATGACTATACATGATTTTTGTACTTTTCGATATTTACCGGGTATAGTTATACTGTACCTGGTTTTTTTATTTCAGATCGGAGGTAATCATGAAAGGCACAAGGATATTTGCAGGAATCGCATCGGTGACCGTGCTCACGGGAGCCGGACTAATGCTGACAGCTTTTGCCGGAAAGGCTCTTGGATTTGATACTCAGACTGTCGGATACAGGAGCATAGCGGAGAGTGTCGAAGCGACGGGAGATGTGCATGGCGAAAACAGTAAGACGTATTATTCGCCGGTCACGGCTCCCGTTGCCTATTATGAACTGTCAACGGGCGATGAAGTAAGCTCGGGAGACAGGGCGGTTGAATATGAGCTTAATGACCTGATAACCGCAAGGGAGCAGGCGGAGCTGACAGCTAAATCTGCCGAAAACACGATGAACGGACAGGTGAAGAAAAGCGACAGCAATCAGGCAAAATTCAATAAGGCGGCATCCGACATAGAGATATACAGAAACACTTATGCGCTTTTCAGGATGGCAAATGACTATGTCAATCAGGGACAGTATCAGGAAAACTGGGATGTTAACTGTATAGCTCAGGGACTTAACAAGAGCATAGCGGAAAAGAGCGGAAAAGTGAACGCCCTGCAGGCGGAACTTGAAAAGCAGCAGATAAGGCTTAACGAGCCCGATGTGATCGCGAACCCGGCGGAGTTTAAGAACACGGAGGATGCTATAAACAGGATAGCGGATGAGATGAGTGCGCTGAGCCGGGATATAGGGAATCTGCAGTCTGATCTGGCAGGGCTGCCTCCGACGAACCTTACTCCCGAAGAATACGCGGCGACCGTGATAAACGGCAACTGGATGTCGGATATAATGCGCAACTGGACGGAAGCCACAACGCTTAAGAATACATATGAGGGACAGATACTCAATAATTATCAGAAGGAGCAGCTGCGTAACTCCTACGATCTGTCGGCACTGAGTGCGGAAACTGCTGATGAAAATCTCACGAAAGCGACCGAGGGCATTACGATAGAATACGACGGAGTCGTGACGGAGAGCTTCATAAAGAGCGGTACCGTGGTCACCAAGGGAACTCCCCTGTTCACCGTAGAGAGCAGCAGGGATATAAAGGTGGATGTAGGTATATCGAAATATGACATAGGAAAGGTTGAGACAGGACAGAAGGCAGAAATAAACATCGCCGGGAACACCTATACGGGAACGGTGTCCGGGATAAAGAGGATAGCGGAAAAAGGCAGTTCGGACAAGCCAAAGGTTACGGTATCCGTTAAGTTTGACGAACCCGATGAGCATGTATATATAGGCCTTGAAGCCGACGTTACCATATACACGAATGAGAAACAGGGAGTGCTTACGATCCCGGCCGAGGCATATTATGCGGATGATGACGGCGATTACTGCTATATCATAAAGGACGGCGCCGTAGCAAAACAGTATATAACAACGGGCGTAGGATCCGATGACTTTATCGAGATAGTGATGGGGCTTAAGGAAGGCGATGTTGTCATTACCGATGCCGTCACTGATGATCAGATCGGGAAAAAAGCAGAGGCTAAGTGACCGGGAGTAAATATGTTTAAAAAGAAGAAAAAAGAAGAGAAAGATCTTGAGATCATAGATATCGAAAACGAGCCTGATAAGAAAGTCCTTATAGAGTTTAAGGACGTATGCAAGAAATACGAGCAGGGCGACAATGTGTTTTATGCTCTTAAGGACGCTTCCCTTACGATAAACGAAGGCGAGATGGTGGTGATCTTAGGCCCTTCGGGAGCCGGGAAAAGTACGCTGCTTAATCTGCTCGGTGGTATGGACAGTGCCTCGAGCGGTCATATACTGTTTGACGGTAAGGATCTTACAACCTTTAACGATAATCAGCTTACGGAATACAGGGCAAAAAATGTCGGAGTGGTATTTCAGTTCTATAATCTTATACCTACACTTACGGCTTATGAAAATGTGGCACTTATGAGGGACATAAAGGATGGAACGAGCGATCCGAAGGAAGCACTTGCGGCTGTAGGACTGTCGGAGCATATGCATCAGTTCCCGTCGCAGATGTCCGGAGGTGAGCAGCAGAGAACTTCGATAGCAAGGGCGGTAGCCAAGAATCCCAAGCTCCTTCTGTGCGACGAGCCTACGGGCGCACTTGATACGGATACCGGCAAGGAGGTACTCAAACTGCTCCAGGATATGAGCCGCGAGAAGAAGAGGACGGTCGTGATGGTAACACACAACAGCTTTTTTGCCGATATTGCGGATACCGTTATAAGGGTAAAGAACGGGGGAATAAAAAGCATAGTGCATAACGATGATCCGAAGGATGCATCGGAGGTAAACTGGTAATGCTCATACGAAAGATGTGGCGCGATCTGCTGAAGAACAAGACACAGTTCATCTCGATATTTCTGATGTCGATGCTCGGGATGCTGGTTTTCGTGGGTATCGATGCGGAAAGCTCGGGCGGCGCAGCAGCAGCGGACGCATATTATAAAAAGTACAATTTATCGGACATATGGATACAGGGCGCCGGATTTTCCGACGATGATGTCAGAACAGCCCGCAGGGTGACCGGAGTAAAGAGTGTTGAGAAGAGGCTTTCGATTACGGGTACTGCCGAGAAATATGACAATGCCTATATGTACATCAATTTCATGAACTCTAACGAGATCAACAGACTGATGCTGTATAAAGGAGAGCCGTTTAATGAGGAGGAACAGGGAGTATGGCTCGAGGAGTGGTTTGCCCATACCAATAATATAGAGCTTGGCGATACATTTTCCGTAAAGATAGACAGCATACAGATAGATGCGATTGTAAGGGGGATAATAGATGCTCCGGACTACGTTTACTATGTCTCCGAAGAGGATATGATGTATCCTAATTACAAAAAGTGCGGTCTTGCCTTCATGTCATCCGAAATGTACCCGGATCCGTCGAACATGATATACAATCAGCTCATAATAGATGTAAGAGATGATATGAGCGATGATGACAGTATAGATATTATCAGGGAAAAACTGGAGAAAGCATTCGACCGTGACGATATCGCGGTGACGGACAGGGATCAGAACTTAAGCTATGCAACCTTTGATGCTGAGGTAAGGCAGCACAAGGCGATGGGACTTATGTTCGCCGTCGTATTCCTTGCCATCGCCCTGCTTGGCATTGTGACCACAATGGCAAGAGTAACGGCAAGCCAGAGAACGATAATAGGTACGATGAAGGCGCTCGGTTTTTCCAAAGCGCGCATAACCTTCCATTATGTATCCTACGGTTTTGCCATAAGTGCCCTTGGCTGCATAGTCGGCGGTATAGCGGGATATTTGACACTGCCTCCGTGGATCCTCGGAATGTTCACGGGCAGTTATCTGATACCGGATCTTAAGGGAAAGGTCACAATACTTGATATTGAAGTTATAGTGGTGGCGATAATAGTATCGACACTGGTCAGCTTCCTATCGTGCAGAAAAGAACTTAAGGATCCTCCGGCAGTGACTCTTAAGCCTCCCGCGCCTAAAAAGGTAAGGCACTCGGCACTTGAGAAGAGCAGGCTGTGGCTCATGCTCGATTTTTCAACACAGTGGAACATAAGGGATGTGATGAGGAACAAGTTAAGGAGCATAATGGGTATAATGGGAGTGCTTGGCTGTTCCATGCTGCTCGTATGCGGATTCGGATGTTTTGATTCCGTCAACGGTCTTGTGGACAAGCTGTACGGTGAGCTTATGACGGCCAAAAACAAGATAGTCTTAAGTGCGGATGCCGATTACGACTATGCTTATGATCTATCTTCGGATTACAAGGGTCAGATGATACAGGAGACAAGCGTTGAGTTTGTTTCCGGCAGCGTGAAAAAGAGCGGTTCGGCGACCGTAATAGACAAAGGAAATTACATACATATACAGGATAAGGATCTTAAGCCAGTTGATCTTAATAAGAGCGGGATCGCAATGACCTCCAAGATGGCGGGGCTGTTGGGGCTTAAGGAGGGAGATTTCGTGAAATGGCATATAGTGGGGGACGATGAGTGGCAGTACACGAGGATAGTGCAGCTGTACCGTGATCCTTCGGTACAGGGTATAATGATGCGCCGGGAGATATTTGAAGATCTTGAATACAGCTTCAGGCCCACATCGATCCTTACCAACAAAAGCGTACCGGCAGACCTCATCGATGAGGATGAAGTCTCATCGGTGCTTAATATAGCGCATATGAAGGCGGCATTTACGGAGACGATGGAGATAATGAATTCCATGGTCTATGTAATGGTCGTTGCCGCAGTGCTGCTTGGAGTTGTGGTATTATACAATCTCGGCGTGCTCTCGTTTGTCGAGAAGACGAGAGAGGTCGCTACACTTAAGGTTCTCGGTTTCAAATCTTCAAAGATCAGGAACATTTTGCAGAAGCAGAATATCTGGCTGACGGTCATAGGTATCTGCTTTGGTCTGTACAGTGGCTGGGGAATGTTGTATATTATTTGTACAACCGTTTCGGATACACTTGATATGTTCCCGATCATCAGTCTGCCTACATATATCTATTCCATAGGCGGAACATTCCTTGTATCTACGATGGTAAACTTTATGTTCTCGGGTAAGGTGAAGACCATAGATATGGTTGATGCCTTAAAGGGCGTAGAGTAACAGAACACAATTTGATAACTTACAGGTGATCTTTGGCCGGATGAAGGGCTTGTTTTAAGCCGGGGAGGATGAACAATGAGAGAGATCATTGAGAAGATCTGGAAATCGGATGAGTATGATTACAAGGCTTCGTATGGATTTGTACCCGGTATCCACGGATATATCCATGATGACGATGCGTTTGACGGCACAGCGGGAAGGGATTGCATGATCATCCTTCCGGGCGGCGGTTACTGTTTATGCGCGCCGCACGAGGGAGCACCGATCGCCATGGAATTTTATGATAAGGGGATGAATGCCTTCGTTCTCACATATACGACGGATATAACGATGTCCGTACCGCTTAAGAGACAGCCGATGGAGGATGTTTCGCGTGCAGTGAGGTATGTAAGGAAGAATGCGGCAAGATTTGGTATCGATGGCGGAAAGGTCATCATCTGCGGCTTTTCGGCAGCAGGTCATGTATGCGGCAGCCTTGCCGTTCATTATAAAGATATAAAGGATCCGGACCCGGAGCTTGAAGGAATATCAAACAGGCCGGACGGAGCGATCCTGTCATATCCCGTTATCTCAACCGGTGAATACGGACATGAGTCTTCATTTGAGGCACTGCTCGGTAAGAAAGCGACGTCGGAGGAACTTAAATATTTTTCGCTTGAGAAACAGGTAAGCCCCGATACCCCGCCGTGTTTTCTGTGGCAGACATTACCGGATGAACTTGTCCCGGTTGAGAACAGTTATATTTTCGCTGATGCGCTCAGGCAAAATGGTGTGCCGTATGCGCATTATGTATTTCCGTCCGGGATACATGGACTTGGGCTGTGTAAGGAAGGTGTGAAAACAGACGGCACCTATGTTATGGAACAGGTTGAACGTGCCGTGGCAGCCGTCAAGGCCGGAAAGGGCGTGAATGTTTCCGATACACGGTGTGCTGAACTCAAGGAACAGTTCCCGGGTGAAGATTCGGGATGGGGAACCGAAAATCCTCATGACCTTTCAGATGTCGGAAGGGATACGGGCATGTGGGCTGATCTTGCATATATTTGGATAAGCAGGTTATAAAATGACACTCAACGAATTACAGGTCGGAGAAAGTGCGGTAATAAAGACTGTAGGCGGGGAAGAGGCCTTAAGGCAGCATCTCCTCGATATGGGTATGATACCGGGAGCGGAAGTAGAGGTAGTAAAATTTGCTCCCATGGGAGATCCTGTGGAACTTAAGGTGCACGGATATGAGCTGACTCTCAGACTCTCGGATGCGCAGGAGATTGAAATGGAAAGAAGACAGGGGCAGGACGAAAGAACCGTCCCCGAGTCTTTACAAAGAGGGAGCGGACAGGACAAAAGAACCGTCCCGGTACATCATCCCGGGCTTGGTGAGGAAGGCCGCTTCCACATGAAGGGAGACGGTGACCCGCTCCCGGATGATACGCTTCTTACATTTGCTCTTGTGGGCAATCAGAACTGCGGTAAGACCACGCTTTTCAATCAGCTTACCGGATCGAATCAGCATGTCGGAAATTTCCCGGGTGTAACGGTTGACAGGAAGGACGGCCCGATAAGAAACAAAGCCAATACAAAGGTGGTGGATCTTCCGGGCATTTATTCGATGTCCCCGTATTCGGTCGAGGAGATCGTATCGCGTGATTTTGTACTCAATGAAAAACCGGAAGGTATCATAAATATCCTGGATGCGACAAATATCGAGAGGAATCTGTATCTTACGATGCAGCTGATCGAGATGAACATCCCGATGGTCGTTGCCTTAAATATGATGGATGAAGTACGGCAAAACGGCGGTACCATCAACATAAACCGCATGGAAAATCTTCTCGGAGTGCCCGTTGTGCCGATATCCGCGGCAGGAAATGAGGGTGTGGACGAACTGGTCTCGCATGCAATACATGTGGCTCATTTCAGGGAACGCCCGATGAGACAGGATTTCTGTGATGAGAATGACCATGGAGGTGCGGTACACCGCTGTATTCATGCGATAATACACCTTATCGAGGATCATGCGAGGGCAGCAGGCATTCCGGTAAGGTTTGCGGCGAGTAAGGTTGCCGAAGGTGATGAGAGTATAATCGCAAAGCTTAAGCTGGATGATAATGAGAAGGATATGATAGAGCATATCATCATTCAGATGGAGAATGAGAGAGGGCTCGATCATAAGGCGGCTATTGCCGATATGAGGTTTTCATATATCCGAAGAGTGTGTGATGCAACCGTCAAGAAACCCAGGCAGAGCATAGAGAGGGCAAGAAGCGAGCGCATTGACAGGCTGCTTACCGGAAAGTATACTGCGATCCCCGTATTTATCGCCATAATGTGCCTGGTGTTCTGGCTTACCTTCGGGGTGATAGGCAAATGGCTTCAGGATCTGCTGGAACTGGGCGTCAACGCATTGACTATATCAGTCGACAATTTGCTTGTTAATGCGGAAGTAAACGAGACGATAAGAAAACTCGTTGTTGAAGGTGTATTCGCGGGAGTCGGCTCTGTTGTTTCCTTCATGCCCATCATCGTGACCATGTTTCTGTTCCTGTCTCTTCTTGAGGACAGTGGCTATATAGCGAGAGTTGCCTTTGTAATGGATAAGATACTAAGGCGTTTCGGACTGTCGGGGAGGAGTATAGTGCCGATGCTCATAGGGTTCGGATGTACTGTGCCGGCTGTCATGGCTACGCGTACACTTCCCAGTGAGCGTGACAGGAGGATGACCATCCTTCTCACACCGTTTATGAGCTGTTCCGCAAAGCTTCCGATATATGCATTTTTCGTGGATGCCTTTTTCCCGAGATACGGTGCGCTTGTTATGATAGCCCTGTACCTTCTCGGAATTGTGACGGGTGTCTTTGTTGCCTTCATATACAAAAGGACACTCTTTAAGGGATCTCCGGTGCCGTTTGTAATGGAGCTTCCGAACTACAGGATGCCCGGGATAAGGAATGTGCTCCAGCTCATGTGGGAAAAATCCAAGGATTTTCTCCAGCGGGCTTTTTCCGTGATACTTATAGCGACTATCATTGTATGGTTCCTGAAGAGCTTCGATCTGCATTTCAACATGACGGCGGATCAGCAAAAGAGCATACTTGCGGCCATATCAGGTCTGCTGGTCCCGATAATGCGTCCTGCAGGTCTTGGTGACTGGAGGATCTGTACTTCATTAATAAGTGGTTTCATAGCGAAGGAGAGTGTCGTTTCCGTGCTCGGGGTTCTGTTCGGGGCACAGGTGGGATCCGCCATATCGGTGGCGACGGCTTCTTCACTGTTGGTATTTTCGCTGCTCTATACCCCCTGCGTTGCTGCGGTGGCGGCGATAAAGCGTGAACTTGGTGCAAAATGGGCGCTCGGAGTGGTGCTCTGGCAGTGCTTCACGGCATGGGTGGCTGCGGCTATAGTAAATCTTCTGTTTATGATATAGACATTAAAGAGGGACATATGGACACGAAGACGATCTCGGACAGGATAGCGGTTCTTAAAGCAAATATTGAAAAAAGGATAGTCGGTAAAGGCGAGGTGATCGATAAGCTGATCATAGCATTGCTAAGTGAAGGTCATGTGCTCATCGAAGATGTTCCGGGTGTCGGTAAGACCAGCCTTGCCAAAGCACTCGCGGATTCTTTATCGCTGTCGTTCTCCAGGATACAGTGCACGCCGGACACCATGCCTGCGGATATAACCGGAGTATCGATATATAATGCAAAGAGCGGGGAATTCGAAGTTATGCCGGGCCCTGTCATGAACAATATAGTGCTCGCCGATGAACTTAACAGGACGTCACCCAAGACACAGTCGGCTCTTCTTGAGGCCATGGAAGAAAAGAAGGTGACCATCGACGGTAAGAGCATGGATCTTCCCGAACCGTTTATGGTCATAGGAACCCAGAATCCGATGGAGACTGCGGGAACATACCCGCTTCCGGAAGCCCAGCTCGACCGTTTTATGATGAAGCTCTCGGTGGGCTATCCCGATAAGGCGGATGCCCTGAAGATGGCGGACAGCTTTCTTTTGGGAACACTTCATGAAGTGACGCAGACTGTCCTTACGGGAGAGGATATCACGGATATGAGAGAGTGCGTCCAAAAGACAGGCGTGGATGGTAAGCTTACCGATTACGCCGTGATGATAGTTGAGGCTACCAGGAGTTACGAGGATATCTCATGCGGCGCATCCCCAAGAGCACTGTTGTCACTTCTTCGCTGCGCGCAGGCATTTGCGGTATTTGCAGGACGTGATTACTGTATACCCGAAGATGTGCTGAGATCTGCCCTGCTCACTCTGCCGCACAGGCTCGTACTTACCTCACAGGCTAAGATGAACCGCACGACGCAGGCTCAGGCTCTTAAGCGTATCACGGATCGTATAAAGGTTCCTTCGTGAGGTTTCTATGTCTGTCCGCTTTGATCTGAAGGCATCACTTTCATACATCATCATATTGTCGGCAGCTGTCGTTTTTGCCAGCTTTTACGGAGGAGTTCTTCCGTTCACACTTCTGTTCGGTATCATACTGTTCATTCCGGTTTCCGTAATATGCATTGCCGTAAATTATCACTGTGTCCTTGTTTATCAGGGACTTTCTTCTTACCGCGTCATCAAGGGAGAACGGCATGATCTTAAGATGTCGATTGAAAATACCGGCTTCATTCCCATTCACAATATGGAACTTTTGCTGCACTCGGACAGATGCAGGTTCGAGGGGATAGAGGACGGAGAACGGATCTCGATAGATCAAAGGAGCAAGACAGAGATAAATGCCCGGGTTGAGTGCATATACGGCGGAACTTACAACATAGGCATTAAGAGCCTGGGATTTTCGGATATCTTCGGTATGTTCACGGTAAGGCTTAACGTCCCGTATTCATTCCGCGCGATAGTTTCCCCCAAGATCACGGATATTGCCGAAACACATATGGATATTGAAAATCTGATCAATTCGGTGGGAAGTAAGAGTGAGATAAGGATGGAAGAGATTCCGGGCAACGATATGCGCTCTTACCGGCCCGGAGATCCGATGAGCAGGATCAACTGGAAGGTATCCGCGAGGAATAATGAGCTTATGGTCCGGGTGCCTGATAAACAGGATACCAGAAGGATCACTCTTATCCTGGAGCCTGCGAACGTACCGGAACGTGATCAGGATATCCGGTTCCTTAAAAGAAGGGACTATTTTCTTGAATTTGCCGTTTCGTCGGCATGGTATTTTGCGAGGCGCGGATTACCGGTGCTCATGATCTATCCTGCCGGCAGGATAACGCAGCGGCAGGTTGATTCCTATGATTCCTTCAGGGAGTTTTACAATGATGTGTCGGGAGGGAATGTGTATCGTTCCGATGATGAAAAGGACAGGATGCATAAGCTGACACAGGAGAGGAGACAGGCGGGATATGGGAACGAAACAGCAGTCCTCATACTTGAGGATGAATGGCCCGGCGAAGATTTTTGCATCGTTGCCGGGTGAACTTAAGCTCATCCTTACAGTAGCGGCCGCATTTGCCGTCTCGGCGAGGCTGTATTGTATCCTGACGGATGACGCGGAGTCTTTCCCTATGGGTATCGTACTATGGACAAGTATCGGATTTGCCTTATGTTATACGATGCTTAAATCTCTGTTCCGGGTCTTTGCGGGAATGAACATCTCCGTGCTGGCGGTATCCGTGCCGGCACTCATGCTCGCATGGCTGTTCGGGAAAATGGAACTTGCCGGTGCTCTGCCCGGGATGATGGCACTGCCTGTTTATATATTGTGGTTCATCTTTACTCTCGTGCCGCGTAAGTATCATTTAGAAGCGCTTATCTGTCTTGCGGCCGATGTCGTTATGGTGTTTGACTTTTTTTACGAAGACATATCTCACGATCTTACGGTAAGGATCGTATATGCCGCATTGTTTGTACTGACCGCATATCATATCCGGATGATCATCGGCCATAAGGACAGCAGGCCGTATCCGTTTGAAGGCTTCCTTATCATATTGGCAGCCCTTCTCCTCATACCGTCGCGAAATGATCCTATCAACTGGAGACCGGTGATCGATGCAGGGCAGAGGATAGCGGATAAGACTGTTAATATGATATGGTCCGCAGCCTATTATCTGGAAGATCTGGGCCTCGGTTCTTCATATCATACGGGCTATAGTTCACTGGCTCAGACGGGTGACCATATCAGATCATCAGAAAAAACCGAGATAGAATTAAAGACAAGGGATAATACGACCTTCAGTTATATTGATGAAAACAGTGGGAAAAAGCTTAAAAGGCGCCGTGTTGTATATCTGACGGGCGGAAGTAAAGTGGAGCATGAGCAGATGCTCGATATCCTGTTTTCGCTCTATTCACATAATGTGAGTCCGGAGCAGGCTCTGCTTTTTGCAAGAAACGCCGTGCTTGACATCGATTACGTATATTTAAAGACGGGAGATGAGATAATGCCGGAGGGTACTGTCAGGTTAAGGGATGGCAGAGGTAACCCGGTAACCGGGGATTCCCATGAGAAACACAGGAAGGGATACAGCCTTCATGCGGAATATATGGATCTTGATCACGGCAGCCCGTATCTTGAGAGCGTGATAGCCTCGCCGGTCAAGTCGGTAAAGAAAACTTCGGTCAGTTATAAGCAGATGTATCTGTATGCCTATAATACACTCGGCCTACGTCTTAATGAACTTGTAAGCGAGGATGAGTTCGCAGCCTGGCAAGGCGGCAGCAGGACGATGGAAGAATACCTTAACGTATCGGGAACAACGGACAGGATGCGCGATCTGGCGGGAGAGATAACAAAAGAGAGTCCGGGCATATATGAAAAATGCAGGGCGGTTGAGGATTATTTAAGGCAGTATAAATACCGTACGGATGTCGCCGGTATAAGAGGAGCGGATACCGGGAGTACGGAAGGCATGAGCCGTATGGCGGACGGATTCCTGTTTGATACGGGCAAGGGTTACTGCGTTCATTTTGCATCTTCCATGGTAATGCTCCTGCGCCTTAACGGGATACCCGCAAGACTCTGCTCGGGCTACAGGTATGTTTTCCCGTTTGACAGGCAGGAAACTTATGAAGTTAAGGCAGAGTGTGCCCATGCATGGCCGGAAGCATATATAGACGGGTTCGGATGGGTCCCATTCGAGCCTACGGCTGTAATGTCTACCGCGGCACAGCGCTCGTGGCGAAGACACCCCGGGAAAGCAGCGGAGGGACAGGCCGGCTCATATTTTACACCGGTTGAAAACATCCGGGTTCCGGAGCCTGTAAACATAGCGGATATAGAAGTGCCGGATCTTGAAGAAACGGAAAATGAAAGCATAAGAAATATCTTAAAGATAGGACTTATTATAGCTGCCGCGGCGTTACTTATGGTGATCATCCTGATAGCCGGGACAGCGGCATTCAGGGCGGCAAGATACGGCATGGCAGGTCCCGTTAGAAAGCTTGAACTGGATATTGCTGATATAACTGGAACTATAAGGTCAGCCGCAGGGATAACCTTTGAAGACAGGGGGATAATGTCAGATTACGAGCCCTATATACCGGACAGGTTCAGATCCGGTACGGACCGGGCGTTTGATATATTAAACCGTGTAAGATACAGACATGCAGAAGGGAATGAGGAAAAGGTGACAGACGAAGAAGCTGCGGAAGTAAGGGAACTGAGGAACAGCATATATAAGGAGTATAAACGAAGATTTGTGATATTTGGGAGGCGGCGCGATGTTCAGGGAACCTAAAAAAACCTATTGACGCGATAGGTAATATGGTATACCATAGTAGAAAAATTTAAGCAGGAGGTGTTTGGGCATGGCAAACATTTATAAAGGAACATTGGGACTTGTGGGAAATACTCCCCTTGTCGAGGTAGCAAACATCGAGAAGGAACTTGGGCTTGAGGCAACGGTGCTTGTTAAACTTGAGTATTTCAACCCGGCAGGCAGCGTTAAGGACCGTATCGCAAAATCGATGATAGAGGATGCGGAGGAAAAGGGACTCCTTAAGGAAGGCTCCGTGATAATCGAGCCAACGTCGGGAAACACAGGTATCGGACTGGCAGCGATAGCGGCTTCCAAGGGTTATAGGATCATACTTACCATGCCGGAGACCATGAGCGTTGAGAGAAGGAGCATACTTAAGAATTACGGAGCGGAGATCGTGCTTACGGAAGGCGCAAAGGGTATGAAGGGGGCGATCGCAAAGGCAGAGGAACTGTCAAAGGAGATACCGGACAGTTTCATACCCGGTCAGTTTGTAAATCCGGCCAATCCCGCAATACATAAGGCAACAACAGGTCCCGAGATCTGGAAGGATACCGACGGCAAGGTAGATATATTCATCGCAGGCGTGGGTACCGGCGGAACCGTTACCGGAGCAGGCGAATATCTGAAGGAGCAGAATCCGGATGTGAAGGTTGTTGCCCTTGAGCCTGCCGATTCACCCGTGCTTTCGGAAGGAAGATCCGGATCGCATAAGATACAGGGTATCGGAGCCGGGTTTGTTCCGGATGTACTTAATACAAAGGTCTATGATGAGATCTATAAGGCCGCAAACGAGGATGCATTCGCAGCAGCCAGACTTCTTGCAAAGAAGGAAGGTATCTCTGTAGGTATCTCCTCGGGTGCAGCTCTTCATGCCGCCATCGAGTATGCAAAGAAGCCTGAGAACAGGGGCAAGGTCATAGTAGCGCTTCTTCCTGACAGCGGCGACAGATATTACTCTACTCCTTTGTTCGCGGAATAAGACAGATATGCCCTTTGGCATTGAACTTAGGATAAGACTGTGTTATCCTTAAGCGAGCCGGAGGATGAGCATGATGAATCCAATACCAGAACTTAATGAGATTAAAAAGCTTGCGGCGGATGACAGGAATAAGGTCATCCCCGTAAGCTGCGAGATATTATCGGATTTTATCACTCCGATAGAGGCGCTCAGGATACTTAAGAATGCTTCGGATCATGTGTATATGCTTGAATCTGCAAGAGCTGATGACACATGGGGAAGGTTCACCTTCTTAGGATTCGATCCCAAGCTCCTTATAACCTGCAAGGAAGGCAGGATGACGGTTGGGGATAAGGTCTTTGATACCGAAAACCCCAAGGACGTAATAAAGCAGGTCATGTCTGAACATAAGAGTCCGAGGATAGAACAGCTGCCGCCGTTCACGGGCGGTCTTGTCGGATATTTTTCCTTTGAATATTTAGGCTACAGTGAGCCGAGCGTTAAATGCGATCTTAATGATGAGGATGATTTCATGGATCTTGACCTCATGCTGTTTGACAAGGTTATCGCCTTTGACAACATGCGCCAGAAGATCATCCTTATCGTAAATATCGAAACAGATGATGTTGAGAAGAATTATAATGATGCGGTCATAGAGCTTAAGGATCTTGCGGCTCTCTTAAGGGAGGGGGAAAAGGGATTCGATCCCGGAGGCCATCTTCTCGGAGAGATAGTCCCTCTGTTTGACAAAAACAGGTTTTGTACGATGGTTGAGAAGGCCAAGGATCATATCGTGGAGGGAGATATCTTCCAGATAGTGCTCTCAAACCGTCTCAGTGCTCCGTTTGAAGGGAGCCTTCTTAATACTTACAGGTTCCTGCGTACAATAAACCCTTCCCCGTATATGTTCTATTTTTCCGGAACCGATGTGGAGGTGGCGGGAGCTTCTCCCGAAACACTGGTAAAGCTGCAGGATGGAGTCCTTCACACATTCCCGCTTGCGGGAACAAGAAAAAGAGGAGCAACTCCAGAAGAGGATATGCGGCTTGAGAAGGAACTTCTGGCTGATGAGAAGGAACTTGCGGAGCATAACATGCTCGTGGATCTCGGAAGGAACGATCTGGGAAGGATCAGTAAGTTCGGAACGGTGGAAGTTGAGAAGTTAAGGAGCATCGAACGTTTTTCGCATGTGATGCATATTGGCTCGACAGTAAGGGGACAGATCCGGGATGATAAGGATGCGCTTGATGCGATAGAGGCAGTGCTGCCGGCGGGTACATTATCCGGTGCGCCCAAGATACGTGCGAGCAGGCTTATAGGAGAGCTTGAAGGCAATAAACGCGGGATATACGGCGGTGCGGTAGGTTATATCGATCTTGCCGGGAATATGGACACCTGCATTGCCATACGGCTTGTTTATAAGAAGAACGGTAAGGTGTTTGTAAGGAGCGGTGCCGGAATAGTGGCCGACTCGGTTCCCGAAAGTGAATATGAGGAAAGCCTTAATAAGGCGATGGCTCCACTCCGCGCGCTTGAACTCGCGGGAGAAAACGAGACAGGGATGTAAGCGGGGTGTGTCATGAAATTACTTATAGATAATTACGACAGTTTTTCATATAACCTTTATCAAAATTTGGGCGAGATAGCAGAGGATATAAGAGTCATCCGTAACGATGAAATGACAGTTGATGAGATCGGTGAACTAAAGCCCGATCACATTATCCTGTCTCCCGGGCCCGGAAGACCGGAGGATGCCGGAGTTATCATTGATGTTGTTAAGAAGCTCGGAAAAGATATCCCGATACTCGGTGTATGTCTGGGACATCAGGCGATCTGTGCGGCCTTTGGGGCGGATATAATCCATGCAAAGAGGCTGATGCACGGGAAACAGTCGAGGGTAAGGCTCGATAATGACTGCCTGCTGTTTAAGGGACTTCCTCCCGAAACGGAGGTGGCACGTTATCATTCATTGGCGGCAGATACTGCAACAATGCCCGATGAACTTAAGGTAACGGCTAAGACCGCTGACGGTGAGATAATGGCTGTGATGCACAGGGAATATCCGATATACGGAGTACAGTTCCATCCGGAGTCGATCATGACACCGGATGGGAAGAAGATGCTTGCAAACTTTCTTGGTCATCTGGAATGATTGTAAAGTGAGTTGTTTCTGTATGAGATGATATCATTACGGCTTCTGGTGAAGTTGGTCATATCTTCATAGGTGATCTCACTCTTACGGCGAACGACCAGATCATATTCGGTCGTGTCGTCGGAATTAAAGGTAATATCGTTCTCGATGATGGTGGCGTTCCATTCCTTGAGCTGAGTCAGAAGATCGGAGTGGAAGGAACTGCCGCTTTTTACTTTAAAATGAAGGTTGGATCCTGTATAGGTGTCAAGGGATTTGAACGGACGCTGAATGAAGAACTGCATGGTCAGAACAATTATCAGGGAAAAGAAGCCGATGATGTACATTCCGGCCCCGAAGGTAAGTCCCAGTGTGCCGGCAAACCACAAGCCGGCTGCAGTGGTAAGCCCGCGAATATTATTCCCTGTTTTGAAAATAACACCGGCACATAAAAAGCCTATGCCGCTCACTGCCTGAGCCGCAATACGTGCAGCATCGACGCCGCGGGTCCCGTCCAGATAACCGCCTTCGGGATTGGTAAGATCCACGAAGCCGTATTTTGAGATTATCATAATGACCGCGGTTGTGCAGCACACGATGACGTGTGTACGGACTCCGGCTTCCTTAAATCGGTGGCTTCTCTCTAACCCTATGACGGCTCCCGCTATACCGGATACGATTATCCGCAGGCAGAAGTCAAGGTTCTGCATAAAGTCGAATTGGCTGTGGAAGTAATTGGCAAGTGTCATAAGTATTCTCCTTTTTGCATTTATTTAGATAAGTATCGTTCCAAAATAAGGTTGGTGTCAAGTGTTTTTGCAGTGTTTTTGGATACAAAGCACGAGGTTGATTGAAATGACGTGACATGACGTGTTATACTTATATATAACAGGCAGTTATAATATGGGGGAATAAAGTGGATTATTTCATGTATATCTGCCCCGAATGCAGGAGTTATTTCAAGACCGGCAGTTCGGGTAAGAAAATAAAGTGTCTCCGATGCAATAATGCGTATCTTACCGACCTTAAGATCGCAGACACCGAATGGCGCAAGCTTGACGGAGACGCAAGGAAGTCCAGGATAAACAGGGCTATTGCAGGTGAGCACTTACGGGAGCCGGTTCCCGTACCGGCAGAACCCGTTAAGCCTGAAGTTCCTGCTCCCGCGCCACAGGAAGAGCCTAAGGCCGAGAAGCATGTTAAGTCCAAGGAGGATCTTCCGGATGAAGCGATACTTGAGGCACAGATGCTCCTTGAAGAGCAGGATATGCAGTCCGACAAGCCAAAAGAGCCTATAGATAAGCGCAGGCTGGCGATAGTACTTGGTGTAACAGGCGGTCTTATTCTGATATTATCATTTTTCAGTTTTGTGTTCCCGGTGTTCAGAGTCAGGAAAGAAGTTCCCGAATTAAGGACTGCGCAGGCCGGAGATGTAGTTTCGTTCGGGAAGTATAAGGGCAATACGGAGTGGAGCGTACTTGCGAGGGATAATCACGGTATAGTCATGGTGGGCAATTTTCCGGTTGCCAATGCAATACCCGATGATATACGTAACCAGCAGGCTCAGATCGACTGGCTTAACAGTTCTTTCCTTAACAGATCGTTAAATCTTTATGAACGAAGAAAGCTGATCCCGGTCGATGAAGGCTCAGATGATCTGGTCGGGATAATGAGCGATGCCGAGTGGGCGGAGTATTATGGTACGATAGAACTTGAGGATGACGGAAAGGTGCATCCGGTATGCAGGATAGGTCTGGTAAATTTATGATCTTAATTGCCATTTTCCGATCTTCATCGTATAAACTATCAGAAACAGTAAAACAGATCTGGAGGTGACGGAT
This sequence comes from Lachnospiraceae bacterium, assembly GCA_017458765.1. GTDB lineage: Bacteria > Bacillota > Clostridia > Lachnospirales > Lachnospiraceae > UBA2868. The sequence continues at coordinate 24,104 of JAFSZZ010000118.1, forward strand.
ATGCTTGATAAAATGATAGGAAATGCCATTGCTGAGGATGAACTTGATAAAGTTGCCGGCGGTATAAATATGG
>JAFSZZ010000119.1 GCA_017458765.1 Lachnospiraceae bacterium
CGGAAGGACCGGGGACGGCAATGATGAGAGGCTTAAAAAGGCAGCGGACAAGCTGATCGAGAACTTTGTTTCAAGAGAAACCGCCGATGAAGCCTACGGGGAACTTGCGGATAAAGCATCAAAGATCATAGAAGAAGCGGCGGATGAAGCGGTGAGGGAGCTGGATGTCGCAGGGCTTAAGCTTTTACATAAGCAGATCGGCACCGCAGGTGATCTTGCAAGGCAGCAGAACTATGAAGTGCCAGTCAATATAGACGGTGAATGGACATCAATAAATGTCAGGTTCGTAAGCGGTTCGGATGAAGAAGGAAGCGTGATAGCTACAATGGAGACCGAAAGATACGGACGGGTTGCGGCGAAATTCCTGATGAGCGGTAAAGATTTGACCGGATATATAACAAGTGACAGACAGGACAGCGTTGATGAACTGAACAGACGAAGCGATGAACTTAAGGACATGATATCTGCCGACGGGAGAAGAGTTAAGGAATTAAGTTTTGTAAGAAGTGACAGGCTTGATCTTAATGTATTTGCAAGAGAAGACGGAGAAGCAAAAGAAGTTGATTCGTCGGATCTGTATGAGACAGCGAAGGCGTTTATAAAATATATAGCAAGGTAGAAAAGGAGATGAAGGTATGAAGGTAAACTCAAATATCCAGGCAATGGTAGCGGGGAGCGTACTCAGGAATAATGAAGCAAGACAGGCCAATTCTACACAAAAAATGTCAAGCGGTTACAAACTTAACAATGCAAAGGACAACCCTGCGGGAATGGCTATATCGAACAGGATGCGCGCACAGATACAGAGTCTTAACAGGGCCAACCAGAATGCGTCAAATGCGGTCAATGTCATAGAGACTGCCGAAGGAGCGCTGTCTGAGATACAGGAGATGATCCAGAGGATGAGCGAGTTGTCTGTAAAGGCTGCAAACGGAACGAATACCGATGAAGACAGGGAAGCGATACAGTCAGAGATAAACGAGCTTACAAAGGAGATAGAGAGGATAGCAAGGGATACGGAATACAATACTCAGAATCTTCTCGGTGGGGAACAGCAGCTTAAAGGATATGTTACGGATCCCAACGCCATAGGTCTTAATGTTGTAGACTATGACCCCGATTTTCCGTTAGGAAAGGATTACGAGATCAGTTTAACAAAATCTACAGATGCGGAAGGAAATACCGTTTTATCCGGTGTTGAATTTAAAGTGGACGGAGCGCCCACCACGGCAGACATCAAGTTGTTTGAAGGTAAAATATCCGTAGTTAATGCAGATGGATCAAAGCTTATATTAAATGCAGACGGGTTGAATAACGGATCGTATAGTACGGGACTTGAAATAAAGGGTGTAGGAGGCATGAAGATCCAGGTCGGTTCAGCCGAGGGACAGGAGATACATGTTGCCATTCCCAAAATATCACTTGAAAATCTGAGTCTTTCGGGAATCGATGTAAGGACAGAGGCAGGTGCGGCAAAGGCTCTGGACCAGACCAAGGAAGCGCTGTCGTTTGTATCATCGGTAAGGTCGAGGCTTGGGGCGTATGAGAACCGTTTTGAAACGACGATATCAAATCTTGATGTGGCAGAGGAAAATCTGACCAAGTCCTATTCAACTATCAAGGATGTTGATATGGCAGAAGAGATGGTTGAATATACAACGATCCAGGTTCTCGTTCAGGCGGGAACATCAATGCTGTCACAGGCAAACGAGCAGCCCCAACAGGCGCTCCAGCTGCTGCAGTAAATATCATAAGGGGGACCATCGAAGATGGTGGATGCCTTATGATGCCATAGCGGCGAGCGTATCAAAAGAAGTGCGGAGCACTTCTTACAAAGTAAATATCATAAGGGGGACCATCGAAGATGGTGGATGCCTTATGATGCCATAGCGGCGAGCGTATCAAAAGAAGTGCGGAGCACTTCTTACATAGTAAAGATCATAAGGAGACTGAGATGACAAAAGAACAGATACAGGATTATACGCTAAGGATAACCCATGCAAACAGAAGTGAACTTATTGTTATAGTATATGATCTGGCGATCAATTATCTTGATCTTGCCATAAAGGCTTATGACGAAGGACAACACGAGATATTCAGTGCGAACAGCAGATATGCCAACAAATGTATAGGGGATCTTTTAGAGGCACTGGATTTCAATTATGAGCCCGCTTATCCGTTGATGAGGATATATGTATTTATCAGCAAACAGATATCACTCGCACCGATCAAAAGAGATAAAAAACTTTTAGAGGATTCAATCCGGATGCTTAGGAAACTGCGCAAATCATTTGAGGATATTGCCATGCAGGATGATTCGGAACCGCTTATGTCAAACACCCAGGATGTATATGCCGGGCTTACCTACGGGCGGGGAAGCCTTAATGAGAATGTGAATACAGTACAGAACAGAGGGTTTACGGTATAGACCGGCTTAGAAGAAAGATCAGACCGTTCCTGCAGTTGTATAAGACAGCTGAGGGACGGTTTTTCTATTATCGGGTTGAAGTTTATGTTATAATCTGTATATCCGTCCGGAATATTTAAGGCTGTTCCGTACGGATAAAAAGTGATCGGGAGATGATCGGCATGCTCAAGATTTTTCTTGCGGAAGATGAATTTGTTGTAAGGGAAGGGATTAAGAATAATATAGACTGGGCCGGACACGGTTACGAGTTCGTCGGGGAGGCAGGTGACGGAGAACTGGCACTGCCTATGATAGAGCGACTTAAACCGGACATAGTCATAACTGATATCAAGATGCCGTTTATGGACGGTCTTGAATTATCGCGCCTTATCAAGAAGGAATTCCCCTGGATCGAGATAATAATCCTGTCGGGCTATGCGGAGTTTAATTATGCCAAGGAAGCCATATCCATCGGAGTCGCACATTATCTTACCAAGCCGATAAACGGAAACGAACTGTTATCCCAGATTGACAGATTGGCGGAGAAAATTGAGGAGAAAAAGAGGGAGAGAGAGCTTAAAGAAAAATATATGGCGGAAATGGCGGAGAATTCCGTTGAGGACAGGAGAAAGCTTTTCAGACATATGGTTACGGGAGACTTAAGTCTGTCGGAAATGCTTGAACTTGCGCATAATCTTGATATGGATATATCCGCAGGACAATATGCCGTATTGCTGCTCCAGGTTATATCAGGCCATCATATGACACAGACCGAATATTCGGGAAGTGTGGTGTATATTTATGAGCGGATAGAGGAGATGATCGAAAATGAGGGAGCACTTATTTTTGACAGGAATATCGAAGGCAAGGCAGTGATCTTTCGGGCTGACACAAGGGAGGAGATCGAAGAGAAGGAGTCAAGGGTGCTTTCGGGCATAGAGGAACTGCTTAAGGAATATGAGCATATCACCTGCTATGGCGGCATAGGAGAACCGGCCGGCAGGCTGAGCGAGCTTCCCATATCCTTCAGACAGGCATCACAGGCGTATGCCCACAGGTTCTTCACCACGAAGAGCGGCATAAGAAGGTATGTGAACAATGAACACGGAGCTGTTGATGAACGTGAGAACTTCAGTATAAGCAGCATAGATCCCGAGAAGGTAAGCAGAACCCGTATCACCGAATTCCTGAGAAAAGGGCAGAAGGATGAGACCGAGTTTTTTATGGACGAATTTCTGGATAATCTCGGAGACGGTGCTCTCAATTCGGGTATGTTCAGGAACTATCTTGCGACTGAAGTGTATTTTGCCGTAATAGCCTTTCTTGATGAACTCGGAGCCGACAAAAGCGGGATAGAGACCTTCGATGTTGCGGCGGGAGATATAAGGGACAGGGAGGCTGCGAAGGAATACTTCATCCGCATAATGCAGAAGGCCATGGATTTAAGGGATGCCGGAGCGAGCAACCGTTACGGGACCGTCATAGATGAAGTGAAGAGGTATATTGAGGAGAACTACGGGGATGAGGAACTGTCACTGAATAAGCTGGCAGGACACGTGAATTTTTCACCGAACCATTTGAGCATGGTGTTCAGCGCCCAGACCGGGATGACATTTATAAAGTATCTTACGGATTTCAGGATGAACAAGGCGAAGGAACTGCTTAGATGCACGTCAAAACGCGGAGCGGACATAAGTTATGAGGTGGGTTATAAGGATCCGCATTATTTTTCCTACCTGTTCAAAAGGACTCAGGGCATGACTCCCACCCAATACAGGGAAAGATCATAAGGGGAACCATAATCATAAATTGGAAAAAATCAGAAAAATCTGGGGCAATATGCCTCTCGCATCCAAAATCAGATATTCGTATGTTATCGTTATCCTGCCCATACTGGTCTTTATGGGTGTCTGTGTCGTTACGCTCATATCGCAGAACAGACGTTATAACGAGATCATCGATGCAGCCGGTAAGGCAAGTGAGTTCAGTCTTGATTTCAAGAAGGACTTTGATTACGAAACATATCTTGTCATAGTCGAGAGCAAATCCTATGAAGAATCGGAGCTTGAAGATATGCTCAATGAGGCTACGAGGGTAGTGGATTCTCTTGACGAGAAGGTGGAAATTAGCAGCGAAAATGCGGACAGACTTGAAGATATCCGCAAATATCTGAACAATCTGCGCACCTATACCACACGTATCAGGGACAATCTGAAAACCGGTGATAAGTACGAGGATAACATAGAAATATGGGAAAATGACGTGCAGATAGTCACCGGTCTTGTAAGGGAAACGATACTGCAGTTCATATACTATGAGATACAGGATATGCAGCAGGTCAAGAATGAGATGCAGAACCTGTATACGAGGGTTTTTACATACTCTTTCATTGCGGCTCTTGTCATACTCGTTATGGTCATATATATAACGTACATGATATCCCAGTCGATCACCAGTCCGGTGCGGGAGCTTTCCCGTGTTACCGCAAGAGTTGCGGGCGGGGATATGAGTGTAAGGGCAAATCTTGAAACGGGAGCGGAGCTTGGAGTATTAAGCCGGTCTCTTGATGAGATGATCGAGAGGATCAATAACCTTTTATCACAGGTAAGGACCGAGCAGGAGAACTTAAGGGTTGCCGAACTTGAACTTCTTCAGGCCCAGATAAATCCTCATTTCCTGTACAACACGCTCGATACGATAATATGGCTTGCCGAAGCCGGCGATCAGAGCAAGGTCGTCAGTATGGTGGGAAGCCTGTCGGACTTTTTCAGGGCATCTCTCGGACAGGGAAGGGATATAGTGACCATAGGCGATGAGATCAGGCATGTCAGCAGCTATCTTGAGATACAGCAGGTAAGGTATCAGGATATACTCACTTACAGCATTGATGTGCCGGAGGAGATATACATATCCAGTATCCCCAAGATAACGCTCCAGCCCCTTGTGGAAAATGCACTGTACCACGGGATCAAGAACAGGAGAGGCGGAGGCTGTATAACCATTACCGGCAAGGTTGAAAGCAAATGTGTCTATTTATATATAGAAGATAACGGTATAGGTATGACGGAAGAAAGGCTCGAACAGATAAACAGGAAGATAAATGCCGGAGAAAAGACCGAGAATGAAGCCGACGCGGGCGGAAACAGGGAGGAAGCGGAAATATTCGGGCTCTATAATGTCAATGAGCGTATAAGGCTTAAGTTCGGGAGCAGGTACGGTATCCATATAGACTCCGAGTTCAATAAGGGTACCGTGGTCACGGTCCTGCTGCCTGCGGATGAAACGCTTAGCGCGTTGGAAGAATGACAGGGATAGAAAATCCTACCCGCATCGTAAAAAAATCAACCTTCTGATCTTCGGAGATAAAAAATCCAACCACGAAACGTTATTTGTTAATTTCCCTCTTGAAGGAAAAGAGTTAGGATAATATCGTCAAAGGAATAGCCCTTGACAAGAATCTATCACTTTTTCGTAGGAGGGAATTATTTATGAAGAAGAAAGTTTTAGCAGCTTTACTTACAGCAACAATGGTACTTGGACTTACCGCATGCGGCGGCGCAGCACCTGCATCTGAAGCAGCACCTGCAGCTCCGGCAGCACAGGAAGCTGAAGCTCCTGCAGCAGAAGAAGAGCCTGCAGCAGAGGAGCCCGCAGCAGAAGAGCCCGCAGCAGAGGCTGAGGCACCTGCAGCAAGCGGCGACCTTATCAAGGTTGGTATCATCAACAACGATCCTAACGAGTCCGGATATCGTACAGCTAACGATAAGGACCTTAAGGAGACTTTCACAGAGGCTAACGGATACGAAGCATCATTCGCATACAGCCTTAAGAACGACGAGCAGATCACAGCAGCTCAGAAGTTCATCCAGGACGGTGTTGATTATCTTCTCCTTTCAGCAGCTGATACATCAGGTTGGGATTCGGTTCTTAAGGATGCACAGGATGCAGGTATTCAGGTTATCCTGTTCGACCGTACCATCGATGCAGATCCGAGCCTTTACGCAGCTTCGATCGTTTCCGATATGGACAAGGAAGGCGAGACCGCTGTTAACTGGCTTGCAGAGCAGAAGCTTGATGAGTACAACGTTATCCATATCCAGGGTGTTATGGGTTCAGCAGCTCAGAAGGGCCGTTCAGGCGCTCTTGACGCAAAGGTTGCAGCAGAAGACAACTGGAACATCGTTACACAGCAGACAGCAGAGTGGAACGCAGAGAACGCTCAGCAGATCGTTCAGTCAGTTATCGATGCAGGCACAAAGTTCAACGTAATCTATGCTGAGAACGACGATATGGCTAAGGGTGCTGTTGCAGCTCTTGACAAGGCTAACATCTCTCACGGCGTAGGCAAGGACGTTATCGTAATGGGCTTTGACTGCAACAAGTGGGCACTTGAAGAGCTTCTTGCACAGAACTGGAACTATGACGGACAGTGCAATCCTTTCCAGTCATCATACATCGATGCTGTTATCAAGGATCTCCAGGCAGGCAAGCAGCCCGCAGAGAAGGTTATCGTTATGAACGAGGTTGGTTTCGATGCAACAACCATCACTCAGGAAGATGTTGATAAGTACGGTATCTAATCTCTTATCATAATTGAAATGAATAAGTGATATAAGCGCGGCGCAGGCGTCGAAAAAGTGAATACTTAAAGATGCTTGAGCCGCGTTTTTTGTAGAACACTTAGTGTTTTAGGAGGAGAAATCATATGGCTAATGAAGCTTTGCTGAGCTTGAGAGGGATAGATAAGGTCTTTCCCGGAGTCATGGCTCTTATGGGGGTTGATTTTACCTTGAGAAAGGGTGAGATACATGCTCTTATGGGAGAAAACGGAGCCGGAAAATCAACTCTTATCAAGGTTCTGACCGGTGTTTATACCAAGGATAACGGAACGATAGAACTTGAAGGTAAGGAAGTCAGCATCCGTTCGCCCCAGGACGCACAGCATTTGGGTATCAGTACAGTTTATCAGGAGATAACGCTGTGCCCCAATCTGTCAGTAGCAGAGAACATGTATATCGGCCGTTCGGATGATATATATCAGAATTGGAAGAAGATGAACGAAGGCGCGGATAAGATGCTCAAGTCACTTGATATTCCCGCCAGGGCAACACAGCAGCTGGGAAGCTGCTCGATAGCGGTACAGCAGATGGTTGCTATCGCACGTGCGGTGGATATGGACTGTAAGGTGCTTATCCTCGATGAGCCCACATCATCATTGGATGATCAGGAGGTTCAGAAGCTCTTCAAGCTCATGAGGGAGCTTAAGGGCAGAGGAGTCGGTATCATCTTCGTTACGCATTTCCTCGATCAGGTATATGAGGTATGCGACAGGATAACGGTACTCAGGGATGGTAAGTTAGTAGGCGAATATGAGATCAAGGATCTTCCGAGGCTCCAGCTTGTATCAAAGATGCTTGGTAAGGAACTGGATGATCTTTCAGATATACATACCGAGGAGAATGCTTCTCACATTGATGAAAAGGGAGAGCCGCTGTTTGAAGCGGAAGGCCTGTCAAGTACGGAAGGTATCAAGCCGTTTGACTTTTACATAAGAAAGGGTGAGGTCAACGGATTTACGGGACTTCTCGGTTCCGGCCGAAGCGAGTGCGTAAGGGCCATATTTGGTGCGGACAGAGTTGTTTCGGGTACGGTTAAGAAAGACGGCAAGACCATTAAGATACAGAAACCGATAGATGCCATGAAGAACGGTATCGGTTATCTGCCTGAGGACCGTAAGGTAGACGGAATAATCGGCGATCTTTCGGTAAGGGAGAACATTATCCTTGCACTTCAGGTCATGAAGGGATTCTTCAAGCCGTTCACAAAAGCAGAGGCCTATGCGTTTGCCGATGAGTACATAAAGGCACTGAGCATAAAGACAGCATCTGCGGATACACCTATTAAATCGCTTTCGGGCGGCAATCAGCAGAAATGCATACTTGCACGCTGGCTGCTCACACATCCCGATTATCTGATCCTTGATGAGCCGACAAGAGGTATCGATGTCGGTACCAAGGTTGATATCCAGAAGCTTGTACTTAAGCTTGCAAGCGAAGGAATGAGCATAACCTTTATCTCGTCGGAGACAGACGAGATGCTTCGTACCTGCTCAAGGCTGATAGTCATGAGAGACAGGAGAGTGGTAGGTGAGCTCAAGGGTGAGGATCTGACCCAGAACAAGATCATGAGTACGATAGCGGGAGGTGACGAGGCGAAATGAGCATCGGAAAGAATAGGAATGTAACCGATATTTTCGGAAAATTGTTTAAGAATCAGATATTTATCCCGCTTGCAGCCATGTTTATACTGCTGCTGTTCAATCTGGTTGCCGATCCGAGTTTCTTCAAGATCACAATGGGATATAACAGTGCAGGAAATCCTGTATTATCGGGATACCTTATGACCATCCTTGATAACGGCTCCGAGCTTGCCATACTTGCCATAGGAATGACTCTGGTAACGGCAGCTTCAGGCGGACAGGATATTTCGGTCGGTGCAGCAATAGCCATAGCAGGAAGTACGCTGCTGCGCGCATTGTGCGGTACAAATACGAGGCCTGATACTTTAAGGATGCCGATATTTGTTGCATTTATAATAAGCTGCCTGGTTGCAATGGCATTCGGAGCATTCAACGGTGCGCTGGTATCGATATTTAAGATACAGCCCATGGTAGCAACACTGATCCTTTATACGGCAGGACGTTCCATAGCTGCATGGATCAACAATAATGAACTTCCGATAATAAGCGAGCCCAAGTTCGGATATTACGGAGGTTTCATACCCGGGATACCTATCCCGACGCCGTTCTTTATAGCGGCGGCAATGGTCGTGATCATAACTCTCGTGCTTAAGTTTACCAACCTCGGTCTATATACACAGGCGGTAGGTATAAATGAGAGTTCTTCAAGGCTTAACGGACTTAATCCCGTATTTATCAAGTGGCTTACATTCGTTATACTGGGAGCCTGCGTAGCGGTTGCAGCTCTTATAAAGGTCAGCCGTCTGTCTTCGATAAACTACTCGGTTATAGCCAAGGATATAGAAATGGATGCGATCCTTGCGGTTGCTCTCGGCGGAAATGCTCTTGGCGGAGGTAAGTTCAATATGGCTTCTTCGATCATAGGTGCTTTCGTTATACAGATGCTGACGACAACATTGTTTAAGTTCCAGGTTCCTTCGGATGCCCTTCCGGCATACAAGGCAGTTGTCGTTATACTTCTTGTTGTGTTCAGCGCTCCGGTAGTAAGGGATAAGATGTCACAGATCATCAAGAAGATGAACTCAAGAAAGGGGGCGGTATAAATGTCGAATATTTCCAGGAAATTCAAGGACATGACCGATACCGGTCTTCTGCTTACGATAACGATAGTGGTCTTCTTCCTGATGTATATAGGAGCCATAGTATTCCAGGGTAAGGGTTTCCTTAAACCCCAGACATTCTTCAATATCTTAAATGCAAATGCAGCGCTCATCATACTCGCATGCGGCATGAGTATAGTAATGATAACCGGCGGTATCGATATTTCGGTCGGTGGTGTTACGGCTCTTGTAAGTATGAGCTGTGCGGTATATCTTGATTACAAGGGCGGAAACGTTGCGGCTTCAATGCTGATCGCTATAGGTATAGGACTTGCTTACGGTCTGGTACAGGGTTTCCTTGTAGCTTACCTTGACATTCAGCCATTCATCGTGTCCCTTGCCGGTATGTTCTTTGCACGAGGCATGACTACGATAGTAAACACGAACCCCTTCAATGTACAGAACGAGAGTTTTGTGGCTCTTAAGGATACAAGGATAATCGTTCCCGGCATGGGTTCCGTGAACAAACTCGGTAAGTATGTAAATGCATATGTTGAGATAGGCGTTATAGTTGCACTGATAATAGTTATCCTCATGTTCTGCCTGTTAAGGTGGACGAAGCTTGGAAGAAGCTTCTATGCGGTAGGAGGAAACAAGCAGAGTGCACTTATGCTTGGTATCAATGTTAAGAGGACGAAGTTCATGTCACACATGCTGTGCTCACTGCTTGCGGGTATCGGCGGATATGTATATTTCCTTCATGTAGGCAGCGGTGCTGCAACGCATGCACAGGGAGCCGAGATGAACGCGATCGCTTCTTCGATCATCGGAGGTACGATGCTTACCGGCGGTGTCGGCAACATCATCGGTACATTCTTCGGTGTGCTGTCCTTAAGTACGATACAGAACATCGTATCATCTGCAGGTCTTGACCAGGCGTGGTGGACAGGTATAACGATAGCGGCAATGCTGTGTATATTCCTTGTTATCCAGTCGGTAGTAATGGCGAGGAAGAAGAGGGCAGTAAAGAAATAACAGACACATGATCATGACAGACTGCGGGGCTGATCCGGCCCCGCAGTTTTGATATAGTCAAAAACAGCAAAATTATGTACTCATAAATGAAAATTTAGTATAATACTTGATATGAAATCAGTTATCTCAAAGATTATAATCTTATTAATGATCGTATGCATGACAGCCGTATTTGCGGGCTGTTCCGCGGCAGAAGAGCCTGAAGGATCCGATGCGGCTCCGGCACAGGGTGAAGAACTCATTACGATAGGTTTTTCACAGGTAGGAGCGGAATCGGACTGGCGCAAGGCCAATTCACAGTCGATGATAGACACATTTACCAAAGATAAGGGGTATGAGCTCATTTTCGAGGATGCTCAGCAGAAGCAGCAGAATCAGATAACTGCCATACGTACTTTTATCCAGAGGGAAGTGGATTATATCGTGGTCGCTCCCGTTACGGA
>JAFSZZ010000012.1 GCA_017458765.1 Lachnospiraceae bacterium
ATGCCGGGCATTAGCTACGCATTTGCGCGGAATGCTTAAAGAAAAACCGAGTAAGGCGATATTCAGGATAGAAACACCGCTTGGATACGGGGAATACCTTGAAAGGAACAATATAGACGATAATAAATTGTTCATCTTAAGGATGCTTTCGTTCAATGAAAGTTCGATCGGCAGCTTTCTTAACAGGCTTAATTACCTTCAAAACATGCTGAAGGCGATGAAGCCTGATTATAGCAGCAATTTCATACTCTCCACCATCCATTCATCCAAAGGCCTTGAATATGACCGGGTCTTCCTTATGGATGTCTGTGATGGTGTATTCCCTGGAAATATGATAATGTCAGGCAGCTCTTCAACACCACAGGAGCGAAAAGCGTTTGAAGAGGAGAGGCGCCTGTTTTACGTGGGCATGACAAGGGCTAAGAATGACTTAAGCATTTTTACCTTTAAATCCGAAGATTCCTGCTTTGTAAAAGAAATGAGGACACCCGTAAGGAAGAAGAGCAGCACCGCAGAGACGGTTAAGCTCCAGGCTGTGGCAAAGCCCTTAAAATCCCTTAGGGATAAACCATTTGAGGGTATGATGAACAGTACCGCAACTGTGAGTGATTTTGACCTTATCATAGGAGAGAGGGTCATACAGAACGTAAATGGGAGCGGGACGGTATCGGACGTTATATATGATAATGACGGAAATATAAAGAAGTTCTCGGTCATTTATGATTCAGGAGAAGAAAAACAGTACCATTTCCCGGCAGCTTTTGCCGGGGGCATGAGGCTTGAGAGTGGAGAAGAGGTGCCGATGCAGCAAAAGAAAAGGCCTGCAGCATCGCTAAAACCTGCAGTGACATCCGTAATGAAGCCAGAAAAGAAGAAAAGATCTGCCGGGAAAGATACATATGCTTCCTGGGCGGACAGGTATCCCAATCACGTAGTTATTAAAAAGGAAGGAGCATTCTGGACAACGAGGGGAGAGTCCGCAGAAGTTCTTAGCCGAGTCCTTGGGTATAAGCTTGGTGGAAAACCGGGAAATTACGTGACCGGATCTCCGGCGATCGAACCCATCGTACATGGCCTTAGCAGCCATGAGATCAACTATATCGTAATTGAAGATGGAGAGGTAGTTGATCAGGCGGATTTTGAGTGAGGTCTGATCGTGTGACGCATCTTTGACTTTGCCGGTGGTAAAACATAATCAACAAAAGAAAACAACCGCGATGAAGCTGGAACTGATGGCGAATGAAGATTCGTTGGAGTAGGAACAGATACAGAACTTAAGGGAATCCTTAATGGGACCTTTGTTTTGGATGAAAAATATAAAATGCATGCAGATAGGTGTGATGAATGTATTCGGAGAAAACAAGGAAAAGCTTGACGCACTCAACCAGCAGTACGGTTATAGCATGAAGATGACCGACTACTTAAAGAAGGAAGCCACATACGAAGGCGGCGCCGAACAGTGGTTAAAGGATATGAAGGCAGCAGAAGAAGCAGGGATAGTAAATGTACTATACTTATGCAAAAGCAATCAATGTTGATCCGAGTTTATCTCCTAACGAGTTTGCCAAGACCTTCAATGAGATTGACACAGAGCATCCTAACAATAAGCGCAGTATTACTATGGACGAAATGCTGGCATACATAAACAACCATAATCTGACAAATGAAAGTGAAGTTATGGAATATGTATGCACCGGAAGGCAAACAAGTACTTTATTTAAAGAAAGACGGAACATGGGGTAAGCATAACCCGAACAAGTAATTTAAAATGAATGGGGGCGTGTAACGCGCCCCTGTTTGTATTATATCTGATACAATTTCGTGGGTAAATTTCGTGGGAAGTTTCCTCACAAATGTGGCTTGTATGGGTAAAAATGGGCTTGATATATTTACCCACAAAGGCATAATGAAAGCCCGCAAACACTGGATTTACGGGCTTTTTAGAGTACAGGGGATGAGAGAATCGAACTCCCGCTAAAGGTTTTGGAGACCCTTGTCATACCATTTGACCAATCCCCTTTATTTCGGTTTCAAAACCGACTAAATATTTATAACACAGAGAAAGCGCTTTGTCAACGATTTTGGGGTATTGACATATCACATCTTTGTGATATCATAATGATATCTTAATGATGTGAAAATGACACGGAGTGAACAGTAACCCTGAGTTAAAAGGAGGCGTTATCATGACTGAGAAGATTTATACAAAGAAGAAACTTGGAATGTATGTGCTCATCGGAGTGCTGGCTGCTTATGTGCTCGCATTCTTTGGAGTCATCATCGGAGCGGCACTGTCGGATTATGCATTTATCGGCGGATTTTTTGTTTTTGTAAGTATCATGATCTTTATATTCGGATGGTTTCCGTTACTCGGGCTTAAGGTGTTAAAGCCCCAGGAGGCACTGGTACTTACACTGTTCGGTAATTATAAGGGAACGCTGCGTGAGCCCGGATTTTATTTTGTCAATCCGTTCTGTACGGCAGTAAATCCCGCGGCAGGAACGAAACTGGCGCAGAGTGGTGAGACTTCCGCAAAACAGGATACGATAAACGTAAATATGGGAACTTCGGCAACTGTAAATGCTATAAGCAAGAAGATATCCCTGAAGGCTATGACACTCAATAACGGAAGACAGAAGATAAACGACTGTCTCGGAAATCCTGTTGAGATAGGGATAGCTGTTATCTGGAAGGTTACCGATACTGCCAAGGCGGTGTTCAATGTTGATAACTATAAGGAATATCTGTCGCTTCAGTGTGACTCGGCACTGAGGAATATCGTAAGGATCTATCCTTATGATGTTGCTACGGATGTTGACACGACCGGTGACGGACAGGCCGATGAGGGAAGCTTAAGAGGTTCTGCGGAAGTTGTGGCGGAAAGGATAAAGGATGAGATACAGAGCAAGGTTACGGAAGCCGGCCTTGAGATAATTGAGGCCAGGATCACATACCTTGCTTATGCACCCGAGATCGCATCCGTGATGCTCCAGAGGCAGCAGGCTTCGGCTATAATCGATGCCCGTAAGATGATCGTTGACGGTGCTGTAGGCATGGTGGAAATGGCACTTGAGAGGCTGAATGAGAAGGATATCGTAAACCTCGACGAAGAGAGGAAGGCAGCAATGGTATCCAATCTGCTTGTGGTACTGTGCGGCAACCACGATGCGCAGCCTGTAGTTAATTCGGGCAGCTTATATTAATGGCTGAGAAAAAGCAGGTTCCGCTTAGACTGTCGGAGAAATTATACGCCGAGATAGCCGCATGGGCGGATGATGATTTTCGCTCGGTCAACGGACAGATAGAATATCTGCTTACGGAATGCGTTAAGAAAAGAAAAAAGAACGGCTCATCAGCGGATGGAGATGAAGCCGATCGAAAGTAAAAAAGGAAATATGTTATACTGTTATCATGAATGAACAGCAGATGTTAAGAAAACAGGAAAGACGCAGACGCCGGAAGATAAGACGGATCATAACGACTGTGGTATTGGCCGTCCTTGCGGCAGCCGTAACCCTGATCCTGACACTTACTATACCGCGTGTGAGGATGCTTAAGTCTTTTGATGGGGAATACTTACGCAGGATAGATATCACGGATAAGGTTGCGGCCAATGCGTCTGTGTGGCTTAAGGATGTCGAGGGTGCGGATATCGACGCGGAATGGGTAAGATCGAAGACGGACGGTATCAGCGCGGAAGTACGCCTTAACTTTACACCCGACGGACTTAAAAAGGGCAGCTTTACCGAAACGCTGGATGATGAGTCGTATGCAGCCTGCGTCGATGAGGCATACAGACTGACAGGGGAATGCTTAAGGGAACTTATAATAAAAAGGCTTACGGCGGTAGGATATGCCGAAACGATGAGCAATGAAGAGGCGGATGCCCTGATAACGGAGGCGCTTGGGATGCCGCTTGATAGTTTTATCCGCAATGCGGGTATATCTATAGCGCCGGATCCCGGTGAGATATCATCTTCGATAAACAGGAGCGGAGAATACAGGATCAGCGGTAAAACTATAGAGTGGCTGCGGGACGGAGAGCAGAAGAGAGATGCTTTCTCGGTCACATCCGATACTCTCTCCATACCGGATGCCGGCTTTATCTATACAAGGAACGATGATAACGGGAATAAGGCAACAGAGAAAGATGAAACAGAAGAGGAAGATAATATAGATAAGGCAGATGAGACGGGTGAAGGGGACGAATAAAATAATGACATTTATAAAGGAACGTCTTTATAAGATCATCATGGGATCGTTTATCGTATTGCTGATAACGGTCCTTTGCGTGCAAAATACAAGTGCAGGGACTCAGATCCCCGAGAATCTTAACATGAGTGTTGACGGAGCGGATGCTTCGCAGGTGCGTGCGATCAATGCTTCGTATGATAATAATCTCTACATTTCCCTGCGTGATACTGCAAGGCTTTTTTCGGGTTCGGGAAAACAGTTTAACCTTGATATAAACGGAGGAGCCATAGTCATAGTAACGGGTGAGGGATATACAGATGAACTTGATCATTCCGGCTGGAGCAGCGAGGAACTGTCGCAGCATCCGGGAGGGGATCCGGGGAACAATTCACTTACCATAGACGGCGAAGACAGGAAGTATTTCAGCCTTCTGCTGAACATGGGCGACTATTATGATGCCTTCATGAGCCCGATGGATCTTGCCATGATCCTTGATGTGGACATGGACATGGATGATTCCGGGAAGATAGTGGCGGATACCTCGAAGAAATTCAATATCAATCCGGCGCGTATGGAAAGCTACGGATTTTTTGACGGATTAAATACCGTTGTTGCCGGAGATGCGACAACGGGTGAGGTCTTCTACGGATATGATATGGAGAAGGTTTATCCCATAGCAAGCACGACAAAGCTCATGACCTATCTTCTGACGATGGATGCGATAAGCTCCGGTACGATAACAGCCGATGATAAGGTGACGATATCGGACAAGGCAGCTAAGCTGTCGGGTTCGCAGGACGGAGCGATCGCGCTTGAGAGCGGATGGCAGATCCCTGTATCGGAACTGATACTTGGAGCGCTGCTCCCTTCAAGCAATGAATGTGCACTTTCGCTTGCTGAATATGTGGGCGGTACGGAGGAAGCTTTTGTTGTCAAGATGAATGAAAAGGCTGAAGAACTGGGACTTAAGTCTGCTATGTTTTACAATTCAAACGGACTTCCGATCTTTACGGATACCGTGATCGCGGCCAAGACACAGAACAGGATGAGCGGTTATGATATGTTTAAGCTGTGCTCGCATATAGTAAAAACCTATCCCCAGGTCAAGGAAGTCACATCCCTTAAGACTGCGCGTATGGAGACTCTGAAGAGGGATCTTAAGAATACGAACGGCCTGCTTTACAATATGCCTGAAGTGAACGGACTTAAGACCGGTACTACCGACAGATCCGGAGCCTGTCTTATAACATCGCTTACCGTGCAGGGCGCGGACGGTCCGCACGACCTTATCGTAGTTGTCCTCGGTGCCGAAAATTCACAGACAAGGATCAGGGTATCCGAACTCATGGCAAGATATGCCATAAATGTGGTCGGAGGTAACGCTGCCAGAATCAGTTATTCGATAAACGATGATACGGATGCGGAAAATGAGCGTATCACATCCGAATCGATAGTAAAGTCGGTTGTCGAATATGCCCTTAAGAAAAAATAAGTTCAGGCGCGGGATATATTTTCTATCAGGTCAGTAAACCCTGTCGTTTCAAATATTTCCATTACGGGAGCAGATACATTCCTTACGGTCATGCCGTTTGGGTTTTTAAGCCTTTTAAGCATTATGAGCAGCACTCTGAGACCTGCCGATGATATATATTCAAGATTCCTGCAGTCAAGGGTTATCTTCTCGAGAGGCGCATCCTTTGAGGCTTCTTCATAAACGCTTAAAAGATCCGGAGCAGTAATGGTATCGAGTCTGCCCGATATGCCAAGATACAGGAAGCCGCTCCCGGTCTTCTTATCTACGGAATATCCCTGTGAATGAGTATTTATTATCCTTGTACCGTGTCTCTTACTGGCAGTCAGTGTCCAGTATTCCATTTGTGAAAAGGCATCCTTGAGTTTATCATATACTTCCGGCATATCCTTAAGGGTGGCCAGTTCAGGGAAGACTTCCGATACACTTACTTTTTCTATGTCAAATCCGCGGAATTTAAGGAAATTTTCGGCACCTTCGGGTCCGTCTGTGTATAGTGAATTACTGTACAGATCGATATCAGCGATCTTCTTAAAATGTTTTACAAGCCTTTCATACATGGCATCGCCGTTATCCGGAGCGAGGCATCGTAATACATTTTTATACAGATCGCGACAGCCCGTATCCATTGTGATCCAGCAGCCCCCTTTTATAGACAGAAGCTTGTAGATGTTGTCACAGACGCTGATGAGTTCGGAATCGGTGAGGTATGAAAGCATTATCTCGGATATTATTGTTATTTCACCGTTTACATTCTCGAGAGCGTGCGAGATGCTTCCGAAATTGGTGGCATCCATAGATCTGTATATGATCCTGTGTGAATATTTGTCCGTAAGATTTCTTACTGCAGGTCCGATATCGGATATCACGATCGGAAGATCCAGTCCTATATATTTATATCCTTCATTTGCCATTATAAGTCCGCGTGGAGTATATCCGCATGGGATCTCGATAATATTTGTGGGTTCATATCCGCGGATCATCTCATTGGTCATGAGAAAACGTGCCTCATCTGCTATCTCTATGCCTTTTTCGATAACTGAATATGAAGCCCCGTATTCTTCGGACAGAGCCGACAGGCCGGGAGTCATTTCACCGGGCATTCCGATATCATCGCCGAACTCGAGCTCCTTGTATAGTGTTAGCGCATTCGCTGTTCCCGCTGAAGCAAGATGCTTCAGGTACTCCTGTTCATTTTTATATATTGGGTTTATTCGGGCCAGAACATCTTTATCCATTTAGCATTTCCTCCATGCATCATAAGGAGTATTGTTTTTGCGTTACACCGACAGATTGATTATATCACGCTGTGAGTGATTTTTGCACAAATATATGATACAATATGCTTTATGAGTGCATTTTGGAAACGCGATAAGAGAAAACAGCATAAGAAAAATGAACTTGTTCCCGTGCAGAAGAAGGTTAAGAAGCACAGGAAAAAGCGTGTCAGCCTCGGGGAGAAGCTTAAGTCGGTCGGATGGATATCCGCCATATACGACAGGCTTCCGGCGCGTGTCAGGAGATTCCTTGGAAACAAGTATGCGATAGGCAGCGTTATCATCCTTATCTCCATAATCGTCCTGGTG